>NZ_JAQJCQ010000022.1:0-66149 GCF_038442435.1 Xanthomonas protegens
CGCGGACGGCGTACATCCATGTACGCCGCCCTTCGGGTTTTTCCCCGCGCTGGCCGCCGCTTCGGAAGGGAACCCGGCAAGTCAAAAGCAAGAACAAGAACAAGAACAAGAACAACAGCAACAGCAACAGCAGAAACAACAGCAACAAGTGCACCTGCACCTGCACCTGCACCTGCACCTGCAACAGCAACAGCAACAGCAACGGCAATCCCCTCGCCCATCGGCGATCGCATCGCCTCCACCTTGTCCACCGCCAGGAACACCACCATGTCCACCCTCGTCACCCTGCGCAACGTCACCAAGACCTACCAGCGCGGCCCCGAGAAAGTCCAGGTCCTGCACGGCATCGACCTGGATATCGCCCGCGGCGACTTCGTCGCCCTGATGGGTCCGTCCGGCTCCGGCAAGACCACCCTGCTCAACCTGATCGGCGGGCTGGATTCGCCCAGCGGCGGCGAGATCGAGATCGAAGGCCAGCGCATCGACCGCATGAGCGGCGGGCAGCTCGCCACCTGGCGCAGCCACCACGTCGGCTTCGTGTTCCAGTTCTACAACCTGATGCCGATGCTCACCGCGCAGAAGAACGTCGAACTGCCGCTGCTGCTGACCTCGCTCAGCGCCGCCCAGCGTAAGCGCAACGCCGAAATCGCGCTGACCCTGGTCGGCCTGGCCGAGCGCCGCAACCACAAGCCCAGCGAACTGTCCGGCGGCCAGCAGCAGCGCGTGGCCATCGCCCGCGCCATCGTCTCCGATCCCACCTTCCTGATCTGCGACGAACCCACCGGCGACCTGGACCGGCGCTCGGCCGAGGACGTGCTGGGCCTGCTGCAGGAACTCAACCGCAGCCACGGCAAGACCATCGTCATGGTCACCCACGATCCCAAGGCCGCCGAGTACGCCACCCATACCGTGCACCTGGACAAGGGCGAGCTGGCCGACGCGCCGGCCGCGCACTGAGCGAGGCGATGCCATGAAGTATTTTTCGTTGATCTGGGCGCAACTGTTCCGCAGCAAGACGCGGACAGTGCTGACCCTGTTCTCGGTGATCGTCGCGTTCCTGCTGTTCGGCCTGCTCGACTCGGTGCGCGTCGCGTTCACCGCCGGCGGCTCGGTGGAGGGCGTCAACCGCCTGGTCGTGGCCTCGCGCCTGTCGATCACCCAGTCGCTGCCGGTGCGCCTGGAAGCGCAGATCCGCAGCGTGCCGGGCGTGCGCGACGTGACCTATGCGATGTGGTTCGGCGGCATCTACAAGGATCCCAAGGATTTCTTCCCCAACTTCTCGGTGGCGCCGAACTTCTTCGACGTGTACAGCGAATACGAGATGCCGCCGGAGCAGCTCAAGGCCTTCCGCGACACCCGCACCGGTGCGGCGGTGGGCGAAGCGCTGGCGAAGAAGAACGGCTGGAAGGTCGGCGACGTGATCCCGCTGCAGGCCACCATCTTCCCGCGCGGCGGCAGCAACGACTGGCCGCTGGAACTGAAGGCGATCTTCCGCGCCAAGGACCGCGCCAACGTGCAGGCGGAAAACCAGTTGATGATGAACTGGAAGTACTTCGACGAGAGCAACGACTACATCAAGGGCAAGGTCAGCTGGTACACGGTGCGGCTGGACAACCCCGAACACGCCTCGCGGGTGGCGCAGGCGATCGATGCGCTGTCGGCCAACTCCGACCACGAGACCAAGTCGCAGACCGAGTCGGCGTTTCAGCAGGCCTTCGTCAAGCAGTTCGCCGACATCGGCCTGATCGTCACCTCGATCATGGGCGCGGTGTTCTTCACCCTGGTGCTGCTGACCGGCAACACCATGGCGCAGGCCGTGCGCGAACGCATCCCGGAACTGGCCACGCTCAAGACCCTGGGCTTCCAGGACCGCACGGTGCTGACCCTGGTGATCGTGGAGTCGGTGCTGCTGATCGTGCTCGGCGGCCTGCTCGGCATGGCACTGGCGGCGGCGGCGATCCCGGTGCTGGCCAGCGCCAGCCGCGGCGCGCTGCCGGTGCACGCGGTGCCGCTGCAGACCTGGCTGATCGGCGCGGCACTGATGCTGGTCATCGGCGTGGTGGTCGGCCTGCTGCCGGCGCTGCGCGCGCAGCGGCTGAAGATCGTCGACGCCCTGGCCGGGCGCTGAGCCCGCCCCTTCTCTCCAGCACAGCGAGGCCACGGACGGCAACGCAGACCCGAGGAACAACGCAATGAAGATGCAATGGTTATGGAATGTCCTGGCGATCGCGGCGCTGGCGCTCGGCCTGGGAATCTGGATCGCCCTGCCCTGGTTCCTGGTGCTGGCGCTGGTGGCGGTGCTCGCCGTGCTGCTGCTGGTCACGCGCAGCGGCCGGCTGTCGCTGGCCGCTGCGCGCATCGGCATCGCCAGCCTGCCGCAGCGCTGGGGCGCCAGTTCGGTGATCGTGGTCGGCATCGCCGGCGTGGTCGGCGTGCTGGTGGCGATGCTGGCGATGGGCCAGGGCTTCCAGGCGACCCTGGACAGCACCGGCGACGACACCACCGCCATCGTCCTGCGCGGCGGCTCGCAGGCCGAGACCAACTCGGTCATCACCCGCGACCAGGTGCCCTTGATCGCCAGCCTGGCCGGCGTGGCGCGCGGCACCGACAACCGCCCACTGGTCTCGCCGGAGTTGTCGCAGGTGGTGAACCTGCAGTCCAAGTCCGACGGCACCGACGTCAACGCGCAGTTCCGCGGCGTCGGCGAGCAGGGCTGGGCGGTGCACGACAAGGTCAAGATTTTGCAGGGCCGTCGCTTCAAGCCGGGCCTGCGCGAGATCGTGGTCGGCAAGGGCGCGCAATCGCAGTTCCGCGGCCTGCAGCTCGGCCAGACCCTGACCCTGGGCAACCAGGCCTGGACCGTGGTCGGCGTGTTCGCCAGCGGCGACGCGCACGACTCGGAGCTGTGGACCGACACCCAGACCCTGGCCACCACCTACAACCGCAGCGCCTACCAGTCGATCAGCGTGCGCACCCAGGGCCAGGACGGCTTCCGCCAGTTCAAGGCGGCGATGGACGCCGACCCGCGGCTGAAGCTGGACGTGTTCACCACCCGCGAGTACTACCGCAAGCAGGGCGGCAACCTCAGCAAGGTGCTGGAAGTGCTGGGCACCTTCATCGGCACCATCATGGCGATCGGCGCGGTGTTCGGCGCGCTCAACACCATGTACGCGGCGGTCGCCACCCGTGCCCGCGAGATCGCCACGATGCGCGCGCTGGGCTTCCGCGGGTTGCCGGTGGTGGTGGCGGTGATGCTGGAGACCATGCTGCTGGCGCTGCTCGGCGGGGTGCTGGGCGGGCTGATCGCCTGGGCGATCTTCAACGGCTACAGCGTCTCCACCCTGGGCAGCAACTTCAGCCAGGTGGTGTTCCAGTTCAAGGTGTCGCCGCCGCTGCTGTGGACCGGGCTGAAGTGGGCGCTGGGCATCGGCCTGGTCGGCGGCCTGTTCCCGGCGCTGCGCGCGGCGCGGCTGCCGATCACCACCGCCCTGCGCGCGCTGTAGCGCCAGGGCTGAACGCGCCGGGCCGGGACACGTGTCCCGGCCCGGCCCAATGGCGGCTGACGCGTCATCGTTCCGTCATCGAAACGCGGTAGAACGGCCGCCGCCGAGGCGCTAGCCTGCGCGGCCATTTGGTTCCACGCCGCCACGCCCATGTCCTCGCGCCTGCGCCTGCTGCTCGTCCTCTGCGCCAGCCTGTGGTTGAGCGCCTGCTCCTCCACCTCGCTCAGCGACCGCCTGGTCGCGCCGGGCGGCGTGTCGCCGCTGATGGACGAGGAGCGCATCCAGAGCCTGCTGGCGACCCTGCCCAACCGCAGCGGCCACGTGGTGGTGCCGGGCGGCATCCCGATCTTCTGGCGCGCCATCGACCCGGGCGACTACCACATGCGCTATCGCTACGAGCACGCCGGCCGCGACGCCAGCGGCCACGAGCATGCCGACTTCGCCATGGACGTGGGCACCCCGGCGCCTGCCTCGCACATGGCCCCGCGCGGCACCGTGGTGCTGCTGCACGGCTGGATGATGGACGGCGACTCGCTGCTGCCGTGGTCGCTGGACCTGGCCCAGGCCGGCTACCGCAGCATCAGCATCGACCTGCGCAACCACGGCCGCTCCGGTGGCGGCCCGGCCGGCTACGGCACCCGCGAGTCCGACGACGTGGTCGCGGTGATCCGCGCCCTGCGCGCCAGCGGCGAGGTGCAGGGCCCGGTGTACCTGTTCGGCGTGTCCTACGGCGCGGCCACCGCCCTGTTCGCCGCGCAGAAGCTCGGCGACCAGGTCGACGGCGTGGTCGCGATGGAGTCCTTCGCCAACGCCGGCCGCGGCATCCGCGACATGATCCCGCACATGCTCGCCAGCCGCCCGCGCGGCTGGATGGCCAGCGCGGCGATGGACCTGGCACGCTGGCGCTACGGCGGGCAGAACCTGGACGCGGTGATCGCCAACGCCAACCAGCGCCTGGCGCTGAACCTGGACCAGGTCGACGTCACCGCCGCCGCCCGCGCCGCACCGGCCTGCGTGCTGCTGCTGCACGGCAGCGCCGACCAGCACATCCCGGTGACGCACGGCCGCCTGCTGGCGCTGGACGCGCCGCGCGCGCACTACCTGGAGATGCCCGGCGAGAACCACCTGAGCCTGCCGATGCGGCTGGACCTGCTGGCGCCGACCGTGGAGGACTGGTTCGCCGACCTGCAGTCGCCGAGCCACGGCGGCCGCTGCCCGCAGCCGCTGCCGCCGCGTGCGGACCCCGAGCTGCAGTTGACCGGTGGGCCGGCCGCGAGCGGTAGCCGCGGATGAGTCGGGATTAGGGAGTCGGGATTGGGGATTCGTAACAGCGGCTGTCCTGCTGCTCTTGCCAATCCCGAATCCCTACTCCCCAATCTCCGCTCGCCGCCACACGCCGGACCGCCAAAGACTTTCGCCGGCGAACAACAGCAATCCGATCCAGATCGCGGCGAAGCCGATCGCCTTGCCGGCGTCGAACGGCTCGCGGAAGAACCACACGCCCAGCAGCAACTGCAGGCTCGGCGCGATGTACTGCAGCAGCCCCACCAGCGACAGCGGGATGCGCCGCACGCCGTAGGCGAAACCGATCAGCGGCACCGCGGTGACCACGCCGCCGAATGCCAACAGCAGGTCGTTGCGCCAGCCCCACGCGCCGGCGAAGCCACCGCCGTGGCCGGCCTCGCCCCACAGCACGAAGCCCAGCGCCGGCAGGAACAGGTACAGGCTCTCCACGCCCAGCCCGGCCACCGCATCCACCTGCACCAGCTTGCGCAGCAGGCCGTACAGCCCGAACGAGCCGGCCAGGCCCAGCGCGATCCACGGCAGCGTGCCGGCGTCGACGGTCAGCCAGGCCACGCCAAGCGCGGCGCAGGCCACCGCCAGCCACTGCAGCGGGCGCAGCCGCTCATGCAGCACCAGCACGCCGAGCAGCACGTTGACCAGCGGATTGATGAAGTAGCCCAGGCTGGTCTCGATCACATGGCCGGCATTGACCGCCCAGATATACAGGCCCCAGTTGAAGGCGATCGCCAGGCTGCTCAGCGCCAGCGTGGCCAGCGCGCGCGGCTGCGCGGCGATGCGCCGCCACCACTGCAGGCGTGCGCTGTACACCAGCCAGGCCACCACCAGCAGCGTGCTCCAGACGATGCGGTGGGCGATGATGTGCGGCGACGGCACCGCCTGCAGCAGGTGCCAGTACACCGGCACCACGCCCCACAGCGCGAAGGTCGCCGCGGTGATCCACAGGCCGCGCCGGGCCTCCTGCGCGGCGACCGTTGTCATCGCCGGGTCCTCGCCACGGTGATCACCACCACGCCGGCCAGGATCACCGCCATCGCACCGAAATCGCTGGCGCTGAAGCGTTCGCTGCCGAGCCAGCTGCCCAGCGCCACCGCGATCACCGGATTGACGTAGGCATAGCTGCCGGCCAGCGCCGGGCGCACGTTCTGCAGCAGCCACACGTAGGCGGTGAAGGCGACGATCGAGCCGAACACGCACAGGTAGGCCACCGCCAGCATCCCCTGCGCGCTCGGCAGCGTGTGCAGGCGTTCGCCGCTGAGCAGGCCGATCGCCACCAGCATGACTCCGCCGCACAGCATCTGCCCGGCGGCGGCCATGAACGGCATCGGCAGATCGCGCCCGCGCGACCAGACCGAGCCGAACGCCCAGCCAACCGGCGCGATCAACAGCAGCACCAGGCCCAGCGGGCTGGCATTGAGACTGCTGCCGGCGTTGAGCCACACCACGCCGGCGAAGCCGACCACGATCCCCAGCCATTCGCCGCGGCTGGCATGATGGCCGCGCAGCGTGCCGAACAGCGCCATCCACAGCGGCACCGAGGCCACCGCCACCGCCGCCAGCCCCGAGGACACCTGACGCTCGGCCAGCACCACCAGGCCGTTGCCGCAGACCAGCATGAGCGCGCCGAGCATGGCCAGCGGCCGCCACTGCGCGCGCGTGGGCGCGGCCACCCCGCGCCAGCGCAGCACCGCGTACAGCACGCTGCCGGCGATCACGAAGCGCGTGCCGGAGACCACGCTCAACGGCGGCGCGCCGCCCTCCAGGGCGAAGCGGATCGCCAGATAGGTCGAGCCCCAGACGACATAGACCAGGAACAGGGCGAGAACGACGAAGCCGCCGCGCGCAGGCGCAGCGGCGACAGGAGCAGAAGGCATCGGACGGCGCCAGAGACAGCAGGGGCGCTATTCTAGAGCACCTGGTCTGCGCGCAAGCCCTCTCGCCCGCGCGCGGCGCGTTGCCGCGGCGTACAGACCACTCGTCGAGAAAGGAGTCGTGGATGACATCACACCGCACCTGGCTCGCGCTGCCCTTGCTGGCGGCGCTCGGCAGCAACAGCGCGGCACGCCCGCCTGCCGGACCCTGGGACTTGAACGGACATCAGTTGCTGGAAGCCCCGCTGGACGGCTCGCTGGCAGACGACCTGGGCCCACAGCAACCGCAGGAACTGCGGGTCATGGTGTCTTCGCGCACGGCGGCCGCCTACATGCTCGGCATCGCGGCCGGCAGCGAGGGAACGCGATGGTGCCGACCGGCCAGCCAGTCCGGTCCACCGGATGTGCAGGCCCTGGCCGCCGATCTCGGCGCGCTGCCCGACGCGCGCCTGGACGAGCGCGCCAGCGACCTGGTCGTGCAGGCCTTGGCCAAACGGTATCCCTGCAAACCGGCCAAGCCACGCCGCCCATCGCATTGAGGGCGCCGCCTGCCTCAAGGTCGCGTCGGCGCGACGAGGCAGTGATGAGCCGTTGGCGCGACGACGCGTCGGGCGCCGCACGGGCATCCACACTGTCACCGCAGCCACCGCCAGCGGCACCTGGCGCTCCACCGTCATCACCAGGCCGCGGTGCTGCAGGTCCGCATGGGCGCGCCAACAACCAGACCAGCAGCGCGCAGGAGATGAAGGATCTCAACCAAGTCGCGTCAGCTGCCGCCACTGTGCATGGCCGACCCGTGCCGCACTCTGGCGGAATAAACGAGATCGGCCTCGCGCAAGGAGTGTGCTGCTCCATGCAGTTCTGACCCCTGAAGTTTCCACCGATCAGCCGACGTCCATGACAGCGCAACTGCAGCCCGTTCCGGCGCTCCGCAGCCCCCGAAAAACCTAAGAGACGGTTCAGCCGCACGGGCGTATCTGTACGCACACACACCTGCTCGCTGCGCACCGCCATGGCCATCGATACCGCACTGTCGCCGCTCGGCACCGTCACTCCCTACGGCGCGTCGCCCTATGGCTTTTCCGCAGCGAGTGCCTCCAGCGGTTCGGCTCAAGCCGGCAACCCGATCGTGGCCAGCGACGACCCGGCAGCGGTGCAGCAGGCGGTGGAATTGTCCGGCGAGGCCTCGGTGATCTTCAGCCTCGGCGGCCTCGCGGGAACCACCCCGGCCAACACCGGCCTGACCTACAACGCGGCCGGGCTGTTCAACAGCATCGTCAGTGCCGGCCCGACCGATGCGGCCTCGGCTTCGTCTGCCGGCAGCTCCAACTCGACGACCGGCACGTCGACTTCGTCCACCGGCACGTCGACCTCGACCGGCACCGCGCCGTATCCCACCCTCGACCAGGCCACGCAGACGTACGACCAGGGCCTGCTCGGCACCATCACCGCGCCGCCGTCGACCCCGGGCCTGTACAACGCCTCCGGCGTCTTCAGCAGCCAGGGCCTGACCCCGCAGCTGTCGTCGCTGCTGCAGTCCAATCCCAGCCTCAGCGGCACGGTCACCGGCGACCTGCTCAACCAGGGCATCGTCGGCGGGTTGATCGACACCACTGCCTGAGCAACGCTGCATGGTCGCCTTGCGACGCCCTCATGCGTCTGGCCCGGTAGAACCTGTTTCCGTGCACTTCTAGTGCGCGCTTTTCGCTGCCTTGCCGAACACCGCAGTGTTCTCTCGTAGGAGCGGCTTCAGCCGCGACAGGCATTACCGGTGACACCCCGTCGCGGCTGAAGCCGCTCCTACACGTGGCCTTGCGCCGCCAGCGAAGACCCCTTTCTCCCGCGAAACCCAACGCAACCGCGCGTGTCGCCGGCCAACGGCTCCGGCACTGCGCAGCCAACGTGCGGTGACGGCACTCGTATGTCGCTCGACCGGCGTCGCTCAGCCAGGCATCGCCGGACCACAGGCCTCGGCCGGATCGCTGTTCGCCGGCAAGGCATGCCGCTCCAAGGCATCGGCTTCGCCGCCCGCATCGCCGGCCAGCGCATCGTTGGCCGCCTGTGCCGCACCTCCCATGAACAGGGAAGCGGACAGCAGCAACATGCGCATCGGGTTCACGGTCACGACCTGGCAACAAGCGGGCCGCACAGTGTAGAGAATGGCGTCGTGCCGAGACAGCACGGCGACGCCTTCGCGTGCGCGAAACCGGCCGCCGTTCAGCGCGCGGGACGATCCAGCCAGCAGGCCAGGCCCTGCGCATTGAGTTCGATGTCCATGTGCAGCACGCGCTCCACGCCGGCATCGTCCAGCGGACAGCCATGCAGCCGCGCCCGCTCCAGATACAGCGCGGTCAGCGCCGCGACCAGGCAGCGATGGCGGTCGGAACGGCCGTCGCAGCCGCGCGCGATCGCCACCATCGCTTCCAGTTGCTCCAGCAGTTCCGCCGCCAGCGTCTCGGCGCCCCCCACCGGGCCGTAGTGGGTCAGATACAGCGTCTGCGGCGCGTAGCCGAGCATGCGCTGGATCGAGGCCTGCATCGCTTCCGGCTCGAACTGCACCGGCGACGAGGTCGGGATCGCGAACGCGCCGCGCGCGCTGTCCAGCTCGCGGTAGGACAGGCCGAAGGTGTCGCCGCTGAACCAGCTGCGGCTGCGTGCGTCCCACACGCACAGGTGATGGCGGGCATGCCCCGGGGTGTCGATGCACAACAGCTCGCGCCCGGCCAGCGACAGGCGATGGCCGTCCTCGGCCACCACCACGCGCTCCGCCGGCACCGGCACGATGCTGCCGTAGCTGCGCGCCATCTCCGCCTCGCCGTACACCGCGGTGGCGCCGGCGATCAGCCGCGCCGGATCGATCATGTGCGGCGCACCGCGCGGATGCACCAGCAGGCGCGCGTTCGGCAGGTGCTGCAGCAGCGCACCCGCACCGCCGGCATGGTCCAGGTGCACGTGGGTAAGGATCAGCCAGTCCACGTCGGCAGGCGCCAGACCGGCGTGCGCCAGGGCGTCCAGCAGCACCGGCACGGCATGGCTGGTGCCGCAGTCGACGAAGGCGCCGCGCCCGTTCTCCACGATCAGGTAGGCGGCATCGAACTGCGCGCGCTGGAAGCCGGTATCGACGAGATGGATGCTGGGATCGCGTGGCATGGCGCAGAAGCGTGGCTGGGCGAGGCTCCATTCTAGGCGGTATGGAGAGCCCTGCCAGTGCCGGGCGGCAAGGACCGGATGAGGACGAATAACGGAAACGCCGGAGACCCGACAGCCCATTGCGGGAGGGACTTCAGTCCCGACTGCCTGCGGCCGGCAAACACACGTGCTTCGGATGTCGCAATGGAACGCGTCATTGGTCTGTAGGAGTCGACCGTCATGCAGCCGCGACAGGCGAAGCCGAACGCCGCCTGACACCCTCCGTCGTCGGGACTGAAGTCCCTCCCACAATCCAATCCTCCGACAAGACTAGTGCCGCCCTGTCGGAGCCGCTTCAGCCGCGACAGGCATTCCTAGGCGACAGGCATTCCGAGGAATGCCTGTCGCGGCTGAAGCCGCTCCTACGACGGACCGCCGTGCGAGCGCTCAGCCCGCCTCGCGCAGCCGCGCCAGCGCCGCCAGCACCGTCTCGGCCGGTGCTTCCAGGGTTACCGGCGCCGCCTGCAGCGCGTCGGCCTGCGCGGCCTGCTTGAGCGCGGCGATGATCTGCCCGGCATCGCGCGGCGAGGCGAAGCCGCCGCTCTGCAACAGCAGCACGCCCTCGCCATCGAGCAGCTTGAAGTAGAACTGGCCATCGGCTTCGCGGTACTGCTTGAAGCTCGGCAGCGCCTGCTTGGCGGTCGCCGCTTCGGTGGCGCCATCGGCCTGCGCCGACAGGTCGCGCAGGCCCACCGCGTGCCGCAGCTCGGCCAGGAACGGGATCGCATAGCGTTCGCGCAGGCGCTGCGCGTTGTCGCGCAGGATCGCCTCGATGTCCTGCGGACGCGCCATCAGCGCCTCGTAGCGCACCCGCATCGGCGCGATCTCGGCATCGATGCGTTCGAACAGCTGCTGCTTGGCCTCGCCCCAGCCAATGCCGGCGGCGAACGCCTGCGCGAACGCGGCCGTCTCCTCGGCGCTGGCGAAGGCCTGGTACAGCTGGAACAGCGCCGAACCCTCGGTCTCCTTCGGCTCGCCGGGCGCGCGCGAATCGGTGACGATGGCGAACACCCGCTTCTTCAGCTCCTCGCGCGGGGCGAACAGCGGAATGGTGTTGTCGTAGCTCTTGCTCATCTTGCGCCCGTCCAGCCCGGGCAGCGTCGCCACCTGCTCGTCGATCAGCGCGTCGGGCAGGACGAAGTGCTCGCGGCCGTAGACGTGGTTGAAGCGTTGCGCGAAATCGCGCGCCATCTCGATGTGCTGGATCTGGTCGCGGCCCACCGGCACCTGCTGCGCCTTGAACAGCAGGATGTCGGCGGCCATCAGCACCGGATACATGAACAAGCCGGCGGTGACCCCGGCATCGTCGTCCTCGCCGTCGGCGCGGTTCTTGTCCACCGCGGCCTTGTAGGCGTGCGCGCGATTGAGGATGCCCTTGCCGGCGACGCAGGTCAGGAACCAGGTCAGCTCGTTGGTCTCCGGCACGTCCGACTGGCGGTAGAACCACACCTGCGCCGGATCCAGCCCCGCCGCCAGCCAGGTCGCCGCGATCTCCAGGGTCGAGCGCTGGGTCCGCGCCGGGTCCTGCGCCTTGATCAGGCTGTGCAGGTCGGCCAGGAAGAAGAAACTCTCGATGCCGGGACGCCGGCTGGCCTGCAGCGCGGGACGGATGGCGCCGACGTAGTTGCCCAGGTGCGGCGTGCCGGAGGTGGTGATGCCGGTGAGAACGCGGGTGGTCATGCGGAATGGACGGTCAGGGGGAAACCCAGCGAGTTTACCCGCTGCGCGGCAACCCCGTTCCGGCGCGTGGTGCGTTCAATCCGGCGTCCCCGTCCTGGAGTCGCCACGATGCACGTTCCCGCTCCTTCCCTGCCCCGCCGTTCCCGTTCCCTCGCCGTGCTCGCTTTCGCGCTGCTGTGCATCGGCGGGCTGTGCGGCTTTCGTCCATGGCCTTCGCCGCCGACATCGGCGCCGGCGGTGCAGCTCCAGGTGATCGATCGCGATGCCGGCGACGACCCGCTGCCCGCGCATGCCTGGCGCGGCGAGCGCTGGATCGCCGCCACGCCCGGCCACCGCTACGCGCTGCGCCTGACCAACCTGACCGGCGCGCGGGTGCTGGTGGTGCTGTCGGTGGACGGCGTCAACGCGGTCAGTGGCCAGACCGCGGCCAGCGACCAGCGCGGCTATGTGCTGGCGCCCTGGCAACAAACCGAGATCGCCGGGTGGCGCAAATCGTCCGAGGACGTGGCGCAGTTCGTGTTCACCGACCTGGAGGACAGCTATGCCGCACGCACCGGGCGCCCGCGCAACGTCGGCGTGATCGGCATGGCGGTGTTCGATGAAGCGCGGGCCGTGTCCGATGCCTTCTTGCGCGAAGCGGAGGTGGCCGGCGAGACAGCGCGCGCGGCAACGCCCGGCGTCCCGGCACCAGACGCGACGCCTGCACCGGCAGCGGCCGCCGACATCCCGCAACGCAGTGCGGCCGCGCCCCTCGCGGCGGCACCGTCCGCGGACGCACGGGCGTATGCGCACGAAGGCACCTCCGCTGCCCGCGTGCAGCAGCGCCTGGGCACCGGCCACGGCGCGCGCGAATGGTCGCCTTCGCGCGTCACCGAATTCGAGCGCGCCAGCGACGTGCCGATGCAACGGACCGAGCTGCGCTACGACAGTCGCGCACGGCTGATCGCACGCGGCGTGCTGCCGCGGAACCTGCCGCCGCGGCGCGTGGCGATCGCGCCAAGCGCGTTTCCCGGCGACTACGTGCCCGATCCGCCGGCGCGCTGAGCGTCCCGCGCACCCAAAAAGCACGGGCCGCAAGGCGGCCCGTGTCGACGACGCTGCGGCGGCGTGCGCCTCAGTCGTGGTATTCCTTGCCCAGGCTGTCGCGGAACGCGTGCACTTCCTTCTCGGCGCGATCGCGCGCCCAGCCGTAGCGCTCCTGCAGCTTGCCGGCCAGGTACTGGGTGTTGCCCTCGGCGACGTCGAAGTCGTCGTCGGTGAGGTCGCCCCACTGCGCCTTGATCTTGCCCTTGAGCTGGGTCCACTTGCCGGCAATGATGTCTTTGTTCATGGCATCTCTCGTGATGTGTAAGCGGCGCCGTACGCCGCCCGCGCAGCATCGCGCGGCCCGCGTCGTGGACCGATCAATGCAGCGTCAGCAACGCATGAGCATCGTGAACCGTTACGCCGTGGGTCGGCAGCCGCGCAAAAAAAACGGGCCGGCAAGCCGACCCGTTTCTGGTCACCGAGACGAGGCTCAGTTCTTGGCGGCGTCTTCGACCTTCTCGCCCGCCTTCTGCACGTCCTTGCCGGCACCGGCAACGGTGTTGCAACCGGCCAGCAGGCCCACCGAGAACATCGCCAGCAGCATCCACGCAAACGTACGCTTCATAGGTTCACTCCTTCATGGTCATGGAACGCGGCCACCGGGGCCGCGCGAAACTCGCGGATCGGTCGTTCGCGGGGCGCGCCGCCGCCGTGATCGACCGATGCGCTCAGCACTTGCCCGCGCTGCAATCCTGCGCCTTGTCTTCCACCTTCTCGCCCGCCTTCTGCATGTCCTTGCCGGCGCCGGCAACGGTGTTGCAGCCGGTCAGCACGCCAGCGCAGAACAGGGTCAGCATCAACAGGGTGGTCAGTCGCTTCATCGTGGTGGTCCTCGGCAATCGCAGGTGGTCGGGGTGGGCGGCGATAGGCGTCGCCGCGCTACCGTCTGGCGGTGAATCTGCCGTCACGACTGTGGATTTCACGTGAATGAACCGGCGACCCATTCAGGGTGACCCCGCGTCCTCAGTCCCGCATCAGGGTCGATTTGCCGAACAGGCTTTCCACCAGGTCCACGGCCAGCTCCGCGGTCAGGTTGCGGTGGTCCAGCACCGGATTCAGTTCCACGATGTCCAGCGAGGCCATGCGCCCGCTGTCGGCGATCATCTCCATCACCAGCTGCGCCTCGCGGTAGTTGGGGCCACCGGGCACGGTGGTGCCGACACCCGGGGCGATGCTGGGGTCGAGGAAGTCCACGTCGAAGCTGACGTGCAGATGGGTGTCGGCGTCGAGCCCGTCCAGCGCCGCTTCCATGGTCCGCTTCATGCCCATCTCGTCGATGTAGCGCATGTCGTACACGTCGACGCGGTGCTGCTTGATCAGCCGCTTCTCGTCCGGGTCGACCGAGCGGATGCCGATCTGCCGCACCTGCTCCGGGCGCAGCGCCGGCGCGCTGCCGCCGAGCTCGGTCAGCGCCTGCGGCCCCAGCCCGCACAGGCAGGCCACCGGCATGCCGTGCACGTTGCCCGACGGCGTGACCTCGCTGGTGTTGAAGTCCGAATGCGCGTCCAGCCACAGCACGCGCAGCTTGCGGCCCTGCTCGCGGCAGTACCGCGCCACCGCGGTGATCGAACCGATGCCCAGGCAATGGTCGCCGCCGAGCACGATCGGCATGCGCCCGGCGCACAGCTCGGCGTAGCTGGCCTCCATCAGCGCGCGGTTCCAGGCCACCACCTCATCCAGGTGGCGATAGCCGTCGACCGGCGCCTGCCAGGGATTGCGCGGGCCGTCGATGTTGCCGATGTCGCGCACCTCGGCGCCACGATTGGCCAGCGCCTCGTGCAGGCCGGCGATGCGCAGCGCTTCCGGCCCCATGCGCGCACCACGATGCCCCGCACCGATGTCGGTGGGCACGCCGATCAGGGACACCGGCAGAAAGGACGACTTCATGCGCATACGCTCCAGCCAAAAAAGTGACCCAGTCTAGCGGGACCGGCATGTCACGACTCGCCGCGTCGCAGCAGGCGGGGCGCGCGTGCACAAGTTGCAGCCGTGTTGAATGGTGGCGTGCGACGAAAAGAAGGACATCGGCGGCTGTGGCTGATGCGAGAAGTCGGGACCCGCGCCTGGAGGGGCAACGCATCAATGCGCGCGCTGTCGACGCAGGCATCCAAGGACCGGCGACACCGTATCGCGCGTGCTGCGTCGCTCGCGCTTCGCCAATAAGGGCCGGCGCGCTCCCTCGGATCATCCGACGAAAAAAGCTCGCAGCAAGTCGGCGCGACGCTTGTCAACGACGTATGGTTGGACGTCGACGACACCGGCTGGATAAGCTTCGCCGCCGCTTCTGGAGATCACCTTGGATAAGCCGTTGATCGTGACCTTGGAGGCCGCACTCGCCGGGTTCACGTTCCTTCCCTGGTTCGCGTGGGCGCACAACAGCCTGAACCCCGTACTGATCCTGCACGCGGACCACGTGGAGTACCGCGTTCTTCGCACGCGCACTCGTCCGTACCGTCAAATCGCCAGGGTGGACTATCGGAAGGCATGGGGAACCGAGAACGTCGTGCTGGAGTTCCAGGGAGCGAAGACGACCTTCATCGCGAACACCGGGCTGCTCCGGCGCACCAGAGAGGCCATCGCCTTCTTGCAGCGGCAGGGTTGTCCGCTTTCCGCGCGCGCACAGTCCTTGCCCATGCCGCGAACCGCATAGCGCAGCTCGCGACGACACGCGGCGATCCAACCGCGCTTCGGTTGAGCGGTTGTTGCCTCGCGAGTGTGCTGCTTAGTGCTTGCCATCCGCCACGTCACCGCCCTGCTCGCGTGACGCGCAGTTGCTCCCTGCTCGACTGGATGTGCGTGAGGGCACGCGACAGAAAGCAAAAACCCGCTGTTTCAGCGGGTTGATGGCGCAGCGCGGACATCTGCGGATGCCGGCGGATCGAAGATGGTGCCGCTTATCCGAATCGAACGGATGACCTACTGTTTACAAGACAGTTGCTCTACCGACTGAGCTAAAGCGGCAAGATGGACGACGCCCGCGGGCGGGCCCGGGGCAGTCTACCTGCTGGCGCGGGCCTCGACACGCCCTACGGCGCAGCGCCGTGCACGGGCAGGCGCGGCATTCTAGCGCAGCGTGGCGCAGTCCACGGTGCGCTGGCGTGCGGCGCCGAGCTGGCGGCGCAGGGTCGCGGCCTGCGCCGCGGAGTCGGCGCGCAGGTCCAGCCACCAGCGCGACTGGCCGCTGCCGCCGCTGGGGATCAGGTCGGCGTTGAAGCCGGCACGGGCCAGTTCCTGGCGGCGGCGCTCGGCGCCTTCGCGGCTGCGGTACTGGCCCAGGGCGATGGCGTTGCCGGCATCGCCCTGGCGCAACGGGTAATAGTCGCGGATGCCGGCGGCGACGATGCGCTCGGTGGCCTGTTTGAGGCCGTCCTCGCCGCCGATGGTCGGCAGGATCACGCGGAAGCTGGTGGCGTCGCCATCGGCGGCCTCGCGCAGGCGCGGACGCAGCGCTCCCGGGGCCAGCGCGGCGACGGCGGCCTGCGCCGCGTCGCGGTCCGGGTACGGTCCTACGCTCAGGCACACCGCCGCGTCGGCGGCCGGCGTTGCTGCTAGCTCGGCCTGGGCCTGGGCCTGTGCGGGAACGGGCGCAGGGGCGGCGGCAGGTGGAGTGGGCGCGATTTCGGGCGCGACGCTCGTGGGAGCCGCTGGTGCGCTGGCCGGTGCCTGGACGGAGTCGGCTGGATCGGCGGCGACGGCGCTGTCCTGCGCATCGGCAGGCGCGGCAGCCGGCGTGGGCGGCGCAGCAGCCGGCGCCGGCGCTTCATTGACCAGTTGCAGCGTCGCCACCCCGGCCGGCACGGCCGGCATCGGCACGGCTGGCGGGGTCGGCGGCTGCATCGCCCACCACACCGCCACGCCGAGGTTGAGGATGGTCAGGACGACGAGCAGGGCGCGAACGAGCATGGCCGGATTCTAGAGCGTGCGATGCACGTTGGGAGAGACAGTGACGTCTGCGCGGAACGTGGTCACCTCGGCGCGACGTCCGCTTCCGTCACACCGCGCCGCATCGCGGCCGCCTGCGCCGGCCCGCTCAGGCGGCACCGGCACCGGCCACGGCGTGCGCCTGCGCCCACAGCGCCAGTCCGTCCAGGACCAAGGCGGGGCGCTGCTCGGCTGGCGGCAGTGCGTGCAACAGCGGGGGCACGCCACCGCCGTGCAGCAGCAGCCGCGGTCGGCGTCCGAGCAAGGCCTCGCCCTGCTGCAGGCTGCGTTCGATCAGCGCCACCGCCGCGCCGTCGCAGCCGGAGGCCAGCGCGTCGGCGGTGTCGGCGGCGAACTCGTGGTAGTCGCCGCCCTCGGCCGGCAGCTGCGCCGCCTTCTGCTGCAGCGCCTGGCGCATCACCGTTGGCGACGGCGCGATGCGGCCGCCGCGATGCAGGCCGTCACGATCGAGCAGGTCCACGGTCAGCGCCGTTCCCACGCCCACCACCAGCACATCGCCGCCGCCATGCGCGGCGAGCAGGGCCAGGAACCGGTCCACGCCGAAGGCCTGCGGTCGCGCATAGGCGATCCGCACGCCGGCGCACGCGGCCTCGGTGCGCACCACCTGCACCTGCGCGAAGCGGCTGCGCAGCGCCTCCAGCACGGTGGCGGTCAGGGCCGGCGCGGCGACGCTGGCAACGTAGGCGGTGCCACCCTGCGGCAGCGCCGCGACCGCCGCCGCGTCCATCGCCTCGGCGCCATGCGGCCAGGCCTGCACCGCGCCCACCTGCCCGTGTTCCAGCGCGGCGAACTTGAAGCGCGAATTGCCCAGGTCGAACAGCCAGTCGCTCATGCCGGCCTCACGCTGACGTCGCCCGCATGCACCGGCTGCTCGCCGTCGGCGAACGCCACCCGCAGCGCGCCGTCCTCGGCCAGCCCCAGGGCGGTGCCTTCGCGCACCTGGCCGCCGTCGTCGATGCGCACGGCGCGTCCGGCCAGCAGATCCAGCGCGGCGTAGCGCGGCAGGAACGGCGCCAGTCCCTCCGCATCGAACAGCGCCAGCGCCGGCAGCAGCTGCGACAGCACCGCCGCGGCGATCGCGTTGCGCGACACCGCGCCATCGGCCAGCCGGGTCAGGTCGGTCCACGGCTGGTCGATGTCCGCCGCGCTGGCCGCCGGCATCGCCACGTTCAGGCCCAGGCCGATCACCGCCCGCGCCGGTCCGGCGAACTCGCCGCCGCCTTCCACCAGCAGGCCGCCCAGCTTGCGCCCGTCGGCCAGCAGGTCGTTCGGCCACTTCAGCCCGACCGTGGCGAATCCGGCCGCACGCAGGGCTTCGGCCACGGCCACGCCGGCCGCCAGGCTCAAGCCGCCCAGCCGGCCCAGCCCACCTTGGAAGCTGCGCGCCACCGACAGGTACAGATGCGCCGCCAGCGGCGACGCCCAGACCCGGCCACGGCGGCCACGGCCGCCGGTCTGGCGCTCGGCCAGCAGGACCTCGCAGCCCCGCGCCGGCGCCGGCCGCTGCAGCAGGGTGGTGTTGCTGGAGACCAGGCTCCAGGCGATCTCCAGCCCGGCCAGCTCGGCGCCCGCCGGTCCGCTCAGTCCGGCCCGGATCGCCGCGGCGTCGAGCAGTTCCAGCGGCCGTGCCAGGCCATAGCCCTCGCCGGCCCGGCCCTCGATCTCCACCCCGGCCGCGCGCAGCGCCTGAATGCGCTTCCACACGGCCGCCCGGGTCAGCCCGCAGGCGCGCGCCAGGGCATCGCCGGACAGGGGCCCCTTGCTGAGCCTGGCCAACAGTTCGCGCTCGTCCAACGCCGGTTCCATCGCCTCGTTTCGCCCCTGGGCGTGCAGTGGCGCGCCCTTGTGAACCGAAAAGTATGCGGCAACGCCCCCCGGGCGCCCAGGGCCGGGGCCCTGCATTGGGTGAAAACCGCGTTAGAATCGGGATTCACCGCCGCTCGCCCTGGATGCCGACGATGCGCCGTTCCCTGCCCTGCCTGCTCCTGTTGCTGCTGCCACTCGCCGCCGCCCACGCGTCCAACGTGCTGGCGGAGAAGCCGCACACCGACTGCACCTACGGCGACGCGGCCGATGCCGACAGCTCGCCGACGCGCCCGCCCGCGGCGATGCATGCGCCCGCCTCCACCGGCAAGCCGGCCTCGACCACCACGGGCGGCGGCAGCGACAGCGACCTGGTGCCGCGCATGCGCATGCCGAAGTGGCACAGCTTCCTGCCGGGGATGTTCCGCTGATCCCACGCTGGCTGCGCGGGCTGTGGTCGAAACCCGCCGCCATCGATGACGCCACCTGGCAGGCCGTGCGCCGCGACTGCGCCTGGGTCGCCGCTCTGGATGCGCCGCGCGAACAGCGCCTGCGTGCGCTGGCCAGCGAATTCCTGCATCGCAAGACCATCTCGCCGCTGGGCGGCCTGCAGCTGGATGCCCGGCAGTGCAGCCTGCTCGCCGCACTGTGCTGCCTGCCGCTGCTGGAGTACGGCAGCGAGGGCATGCGCGGCTGGTCGCAATTGCTGGTCTACCCGGACGCGTTCCGCGTGCAGCGCAGCCATGTCGACGCGGCCGGCGTGCTGCACGAGTGGGAAGACGAACTGATCGGCGAATCCTGGGACAGCGGCCCGTTGATCCTGTCCTGGGCCGACGTGCAGGCCGACCTGGACGATCCGCGTGCCGGCTACTGCGTGGCGGTGCACGAAATGGCGCACAAGCTCGACGTGCTCGACGGCGCCCTGGACGGCACACCGCTGCTGCCGCGCACGTGGCAGCGGCAATGGGCCGACGATTTCCAGCGCAGCTACGACACCTTCTGCGCGCGCGTGGAGCGCGGCAGCGCCAGCGAGATCGACGCCTACGCCGCGGAAGCGCCGGAAGAGTTCTTCGCCGTGGTCAGCGAATATCACTTCTCCGCGCCGCAGCGGCTGGAGCGCGAAATGCCCGAGGTCGCCGCGCATTTGGCTCGGTTCTACGGGCCGTCGCCGTTCGCTGCGGCCTGAACCGCGCACGCCTCTGGCGGCACTGTGTCAGTGACAGGGAATGGTCTCCGCCGCAATGAAGTACGGGATACGGCAAGCGGAGCGCGGAAGGCGTCGGGACTGAAGTCCCTCCCACAGTGCACCCGTCATGCCGACCGCGCGCGCGCACGTGAGCAACGTCAGGGCACCTCCAACAATGCGTTATTACCGCGCTCTGGCGTGGTACATCGTCGCGATTGTAGGAGCGGCTTCAGCCGCGATAGGCGTTACCGGGAATGCTCATCGCGGCTGAAGCCGCTCCTACACCTTGGCGCCCGTCGTTGTTGGAGTTGCCCTGAAGCCACAACGAACGACGTTCGGAATTTCACCCGTTCGAAAGGGGACGGCTAAACACCTGCCATGCGCGCACGGATTTGGCGCACGTCCCTTGCAAGAGCGGACTCCAGTCACCTGGACGCCTCCACTCATAACAGCGCATGACGCAGCGATCCGTGGCAAGGCCTCAGACCAACTTCAAATCCCGCGCATGCGCCTGCGGGAACACCTTCTGCAGTTGCGTCGGCGACAGGCCCCACATGCGGCCGAGCAGGCCGGCGAACATGTCGCGGTAGTTGGTCAGCACCGGGTAGTCGCGGTCCTGGAACAGCTTGTCCTTGCTCACCGCGACCTGCTCACCGGCGATGCGGCCGCCGTTGACCCCGCCGCCCAGCACCCAGTACGTGGTGCCGTGGCCGTGGTCGGTGCCCTTGTCGCCGTTCTCGCGGAAGGTGCGGCCGAACTCGGACAGCACCACCACCACGGTGTTGCGCCACTCCGGCCCCAGCGCCTCGGCATAGGCCGACAGCCCCTCGGACAGGTTGGCCAGGTTGTTGGCCAGCGCGCCGTCGGTGCTGCCCTGGTTGACGTGCGTGTCCCAGCCGCCGACGTCGACGAAGCCGAGCCGGTAGCGCTCGCGCATCAGCGTGGCGATGCGGCGGGTCTCGTCGGCGAAGGTGCGTGCACTGGCGGCGCCGCGGTTGGCCTGCTGCATCTCGTCGCGCAAGGCCTGCGAGACCTGCTGGCGCAGCGCCAGGCCGTCGTGCGCGGCGCTGGCCAACTGGGTGCCGTGGTACATGCCGGCGAGGATGTCGGCCTGGCGCTGGTCGAAGGCCGGGGTCGGATTGCGCTTGAGCGAGAGATTGGGAATGTCGCCGCCGCCCTGGAAGCTCAGCGGCAGCGAATCGGTGAAGGCGATCGACGGCGTGCCGGTGGCCACCTGCGACAGCCGCGCCAGGAAGCCGGTGCGGTAGTCGCTGCGCTGCCCGGCCGGCTGTCCGGCCTCGATGCTGTCCTGGGTCTCGAAGTGGCTGCGCGACAGGTCGTCGGTGCCGGCGAAGGGCACGAACGCCAGCTGCTTGTCGTTCCACAGCGGCATCAGCATGTCGCGCAGTCGCGGGTTCAGGCCCCACTGCGTGTCCAGCGCGATGGCGCTGTTCGGATTGGCCGGATCCGGCCTGGCGATGGCCAGGCTCGGCCGCGAGGCGTAGTAGAAATCGCTCGCGTACGGGACCAGCAGGTTGTTGCAGTCGTAGCCGCCGCGCAGGAACACCACCAACAGGCGCGGCGATGGCGCGGGCGCGGCGAACAGGCGCCCAGCGAACGGCAGGCTGGCCGCGGCGGCGGCGGACGCGAGCAGGAAGCGGCGACGGTGCATGGCGGATCTCCGTGCGGCGAAGGCCGCGGTCAGCGGTAATTGAAATCGGGCGAGGCCAGCAGGTAGCCGTTCCACTCCTGCTGCGAGCGCGCCTGCGCCAGCGCCTGGCGCGTGGCGTCGCTCAGTTGCGGCTCGATCGCGTGGTAGTACAGCGGCGTACTCAGTTGCGGGAAGCCGCCGCGCTGCTGCCCATCGACGGTGAACAGCTGGGTGTTGCCGTTGCCGATCGCACGCGCGATCTCGAAGCGCTGCGCCATCTGTCCGGAGCTGTTCCAGGCACTGGACTGCAGCGACCAGCCATCGGGCGTGATCCGCCCGAAGCTCGGCTCGCCCATCTGGTTCAACCAGCCCAGCAACGGCTGCGGATTGACGATGGTCTGCCCGTCGTAGGCCAGGCGCAGCGCCGAGACCAGGAAGCGGTACGGATCCTTGAACTTGTGCGGCGCGCCGGCCGCCATCTCCGGTGCGGTGAACATCACCTGCAGTACCGCGGCGATGTCGCCATCACTGCGCTGGAAGGTGCGCGCCATCTTCTCCACCAGCGCCGGCGGCGGATCATCTGCGACGAAATACTCGGCCAACTGCCGCGAGATGAAGTGCGCGCATGCCGGCTGGCGCACGATCAACTGCACCGCGCGCTCGACCTCGTCGAAGCCGCCGCCGGCGATGCGCTGGCCGAGCAAGGTCTTGTCGCCGGGTTCGTGCCGCGCCGGGTTGAACTCGAACGCGCCGCGGCGCACATACTGCCCCTGCAGCGCCGGCGGCAGCTTCGGCGGGCCGTCGCGGTCGACCGGCGCGATGCCGACGCCGGTGA
This sequence comes from Xanthomonas protegens, assembly GCF_038442435.1. NCBI lineage: Bacteria > Pseudomonadati > Pseudomonadota > Gammaproteobacteria > Lysobacterales > Lysobacteraceae > Xanthomonas > Xanthomonas protegens. The sequence goes on from NZ_JAQJCQ010000022.1 coordinate 22,049, forward strand.
GGATCAGCGCCAGTTGCTGCACGTCCTTCTGCGTGTAGCCAGCATCGACGCCGAGGGTATGCAGTTCCATCAACTCGCGCGCGTAGTTCTCGTTGACCTTGCCTTTGGCGTTCTGCGCGTTGTCCAGGTACTCCAGCATCGCCGGACTCTCCAGCGTCGCCATCACCAGGTCGGAGAACTTGCCCAGCGCGTGCGGACGGATCGCGTTGTCGGCGTAGTCGGCCACGGTCCAGTGCAGCCGGCCCTTGTCGGCGAACACGCTGAAATGGTTGAGCCAGAACCACACCATCTGCTCGCGCAGCTGATCCGGCGCGTAGATGGAACGCAGCAGTTGCGCCTGGCGTGCCTGGTTCAGCAGCAGATCGCCGCGCTGCTGCGCCGCCTTCTTCGCCGCGACCTTGGCATCGCCATCCGGCATCGCCTTGATCGCCTGCTGTGCGGCGGCCTGCTGCTTGAGCAGTTCCTGGACAGGCGTGTGCAGTGCGGCGTAGCCGTCCAGTTGCGCGCGCACCGGCGCCGGCAGGGCGGCATCGCCACCGTCGGCCTGCAGTTGCTCACGCAGGAAGCGCTTGCGGCCATCGCGCTCGAACTGCGCCACGCTGGCGCTGTCCAGGCCGGTGGTCATCGACTGCAGCCAGCGCGCGTCGTCGCGCTTGAGCACCTTGTCGGTGGCAGCGATGGCGCCGACGGTGAACAGCACCAGCAGCAACGACAGCAGCAGCCGCTGAGTACTGCGTAGCGCGCGCCGGCCGCGCACGCGCAGACGCGTGGCTGCAGGACGATGCCGGGATGCGGACATGCGGGGCTCCTGGACGAAAAGCGGCGTGAAGACCGGCGCAGTATCGCCAGCTGCGCGCCGGTCGCGTTAAGCCTCTGTCGGAAACCTCCCGGTCATTTGCACGGGATTCACCTGCTGCTGCACTGCAGCGGCGCCGGCGGCGGCTCGATTGGCGCGGGCAGTCGCTGCACAGCGAGATGCCGGTCCCAGACCGGCACAGGAGCGCGCGGTTGGGCTTACAACCCCGGCGGCAGGGTGACCAGGAAGCGGGCGCCGCCCAGCTCCTCGGAACGGCTGACCTGCAGCTCGCCGCGGTAGCCCTTGACCAGGTCCTGCACGATCGCCAGACCGATGCCGTGGCCATGCACGCGCTCGTCGCCGCGCACGCCGCGCTGCAGAATGTGGGCGACCTCTTCCGGTGCGATGCCCGGACCGTCGTCCTCCACCGCGATGATCAGGCCGGCGCGGCGACTGCCGGCGGCCGGCTCCGGGCGCACGCTCAGCAGCACCCGTCGGCGCGCCCACTTGAAGGCGTTCTCCAGCAGGTTGCCGAGCAGTTCCTGCAGGTCGCCGGGCTCCCCGTGGAAACGCGCGCTCGGCTCGATATCGAACTCGCACAGCACGCCCTTGGTCGCATAGACCTTCTCGAGGCCGCGCACGATCTCCTCGGCGTTGGGCTCGATCGGCAACGGCGCGGCGAACAGCTTGTGGCCGCTGGAGGCGGCGCGCGCCAGCTGGTAGGACACCAGGTTGTTCATGCGCCGCAGCTGCACGTCCAGCTCTTCGCGCAGCTCCGGCCCCTGCGCGCCGCTGTCGAGCTGGGTGCGCAATACCGCCAGCGGGGTCTTCAGGCTGTGCGCCAGGTCGGCCAGGGTGTTGCGCTGGCGGTCCAGGTTCTCGCGCTCGCTCTCGATGAAGGCGTTGATGCTGTCGGTCAGCGGCTCCAGCTCGCGCGGATGGCGATCGCCCATGCGCATGGCTTCGCCGCGCTGCACCTTGGTCAGTTCGTTGATCACCCGGCGCAGCGGGCGCAGGCTCCATTGCAGGATGAAGGCCTGCAGTACCAGCAGGATCAGGCCGGCGCCGCCGAGGTTGAACCACACCCGGCCGCGGAACACGCGCAGCTGCGCGCCCAGCGCGCGGGTGTCCTCCATGATGTAGATGGTGACCGGAGTTTCCTTGTCGCGGCGCACGTAGGCCAGGCCGATGCCGTAGCGGTAGACCTCGCCTTCGCTGCCGTCGATCTGGGTCATCGACCAGGGCCCGTCGAAGGTTTCCTGGCGCGGTTCGAGCATGCCCCCGCGCGGCGGCAGCGGGCCTTCGCTGGACATCGAGATCCAGCGCTCGTTGGGCATCACGATCTGCGCGTACAGGCCGCTGCCGGGCCGGTCGAAATGCGGGTCCGGCGGCGGCTTGTCGTTGTTGATGTACAGCGAACCGTCGCGGGCGACGTCGATGTTGTTGGCGTACGCGGTGGCGTAGCTCTTCAGGCGCTCGCGCAGGTTGCTCAGCGCGGTGTCGGCGAACGCCTGGTCCAGCGCGTAACCCGCGGCGGCAAGGAACGCCAGCAAACTGAGGCTGGCGGCGAGCAGCTGGCGCGCCTGCAACGAACGCGGGCGCCAGCGCTTGTACCACCTGGGTCGTGCCGCCACGCGGTCGCTTCCTCGGTGTGCTCGCGGCGCCTGCGATCAGCCTTCGGTGCGCGGAATCGCGAACCGGTAGCCGCGACCGCGCACGGTCTCGATCGGCTTCAACTCGCCGTCCGGGTCCAGCTTCTTGCGCAGGCGGCCGATGAAGACTTCCAGCACATTGGAGTCGCGGTCGAAATCCTGCTGATAGATGTGCTCGGTCAGGTCGGCCTTGGAGACCAGTTCGCCGGCATGCATCATCAGATACTCGAGCACCTTGTACTCGTAGCTGGTCAGGTCGACGTTGCTGCCGCTGACGCTGACGGTCTGCGCCGCCAGGTCCAGCGCGACCGGACCGCATTCCAGGGTCGGCTTGCTCCAGCCGGCGGCGCGGCGCAGCAGCGCATTGACGCGCGCCAGCAGCTCTTCGACGTGGAACGGCTTGACCAGGTAGTCGTCGGCGCCCTGCTTGAGGCCTTCGACCTTGTCCTGCCAGCTGGAACGCGCGGTCAGGATCAGCACCGGGAACTTCTTGCCTTCGTCGCGCAGCGCCTTGATCAACTCCATGCCCGACATCTTCGGCAGGCCGAGATCGATGATGCCCACGTCGAAGGGCACCTCGCGGCCCATGTACAGGCCTTCCTCGCCGTCCTGCGCCGCATCCACCGCAAAGCCTTCGCGCTTCAGGCGAGCGGCCAGGGTCTCTCGCAGCGGAGCTTCGTCTTCGACCAGAAGGATACGCATGAACTCTCCCTAGTAACTTACAGGTGGCCGGTGGCCGGGGCGGTGTGTGGAACCTGAACCGAACTATCCGGACTCACGGGTGATCGTCGCGTGGTGGCTCGGGAGGCTCGCCCGACCGCGGCGCCCGCGGCGGCGCCGCACGGCCAGGCTGCGGATCGTCCATGTAGCGTACCCGCCCACGGCCGTCCATGTACTTGACGCGGTTGATGTCACGCCCATCGAACGGCACGCGCTCGGCACCGAGGATCTGCCCGCCGGTGGAGCGCTGCACCCGGCGCACCGCGTCGGACAGCGAGCTGCCGGCGTAGTCGCGGTTGCGGCCCGCGTCGCGCTCCGGCGGTGCCATCGCACCCGGCATCGGCGGCTGCTGCGCACGGCCATGCCCAGCCGCGACCGACGCCAGCGCGAGCGCGAAGACAGCGGCAAAGCGGTAGTGGCGGGAAGCGGGAGAAGTCACGACGGGCATCCTAACGGACTGATCGGAAACGTTCAAAACTTGTGAAGCACGACACCTCGCGGAAACGAAGACGACCTCGAGAAATCGAGGCAAATTCTTGATTTTTCGGGGTGAATCCGGTCTGAACTTTTCCGGACGCCCCCGGTAGCATTCAGTCAAATGAACCTGTCGAAGGCCGATGCAAGGGCCGCGCCAGGGGTCTGGAGAGGCCCTTCGGCAGGTGCTTCGCGGCGTCTCCGCAGGACCAGAGACTAGCTCCAGGAACCTGAACGGAATCCCTGAACGACGCGCGGAAGGCGGCGGCGTGGCAGTCGTCGATCGAGACGCCGCATGGATCGGCGCCCGCTTGGCGGTGAGAGCGATCAGGTCATCGAGGCGAAAGGTGCCCCGCACCACGCGGCTGCGCCCCGCGGATCACGCTGCCGCGCGTGCCGCCCCGTCGGTGACCGCCAGCGCCCGCTCCAGCAGCGCCCAGTCCGCGCCCGGCCGGTGCGCGCCTTCGCTGAGCACCTGGCGGAAAGCGCGACCGCTGGGCTGGCCGTGGAACAGGCCGAGCAGGTGCCGGGTGATGTGCTTGAGCGCCAGGCCCTCGGCCAGGCGGGCTTCGACGTAGGGACGCAGCGCCCGCAACAGCTCCGCACGCGGGCGCAATGCGGCACCAGTGAGGGACGCGTCCAGCCGGTGCAGGACGTAGGGGTCGTGGTAGGCGGCGCGGCCCAGCATCACCCCGTCCACCGCCTGCAACTGCGCCTGCGCCGTCTCCACCGCGGCCAGGCCGCCGTTGAGCACCACCTGCAGCTGCGGCCGCTCGCGCTTGAGCCGGTGCGCCCAGTCGTAGCGCAGCGGCGGCACCTCGCGGTTTTCCTTCGGCGACATGCCCTGCAGCCAGGCATTGCGCGCATGCACCACGAACAGCCCGCAGCCGGCGGCTGCGACCTGGTCGACGAAGGCCAGGAACACCGCGTAGTCGTCGTCCTGGTCCACGCCCAACCGGCACTTCACCGTCACCGGGATGTCCACTGCCGCGACCATCGCCGCCACGCACTCGGCGACCAGCGCCGGCTCGCGCATCAGGCAGGCACCGAAGCGCCCGGCCTGCACCCGGTCGGACGGGCAGCCGCAATTGAGGTTGATCTCGTCGTAGCCCCAGTCCTGGCCGATCCGCGCCGCCTGCGCCAGCAGCGCCGGCTCGCTGCCGCCGAGCTGCAACGCCAGCGGATGCTCGGACGCATCGAAATCCAGCAACCGCGCGCGATCGCCCAGCACCACCGCGTTGGCGTGCACCATCTCGGTGTAGAGCCGCGCCGACGGCGCCAGCAGCCGGTGGAAGACCCGGCAATGGCGGTCGGTCCAGTCCATCATCGGGGCAACGGACAGGCGCAGCGAGGCGGCGTAGCGCGCGGGGAGATCGGCGGCGGGGAGCGGAAGCGTCATCGGCACGGCGGACGGGCGCCGCCGGCTATCCACCGCAGCGCCAAGTCATTGGCTTAGGGATCAATAGCTTACACGTTCGCCATGAACGCTGCCGGTGCCACTGTGCGCAGGGCGAAAGCGCAGCCGGATCGACTGCGCTTTTCGCCGCGCCTGCTACTTGCGCAGGTAGAGCGTCTTGTCGCCGAAATCGATCACCGCACCGGCCTTGGTCAGAAAATCCGCTCCCAGCATGCCGCCGAGGGCCTCGCCGTCCGGCCGCGTCTCGCTCGCATAGGCGTAGACATCCTCGATGTCCGCATCGTCCACCGGCTTTGACGACCAGGTACCGATGCGTACGACGAGCGGCCGCTCGGTGCGATAGCGGTAGAGCTGCGCACCTTTCGGACCGTCCATCTCCCCTCCGACCGCGCCCTTTTTCACGCCGGCCTGGTGCGCGAACGCCTCGTCGATGACGACATTGCCGACAGTGCTGACGACCATTGCCCGCTCCACCCGTCCGAGCGTCGCTCTAACGACATAGCGCTGCTCCTTCTCGTCGAACTGCATGGGCAGCGCCACGTAGCCATCGCCCAGCAGCCCCGCGCGCAGACGCGCAATCTGCGCCGCGTCTGGATTTACCAGAACACGCTTGGCCGGATACTCCAGGACCACGCGGTTAGCACGGATCCAGCCAATGCCCAGCATGCCCACGTCGGCGTCGGGTTCCGGCGTCTCGAAGACCGCAACCGGCACGTTCGTCACGGTGGCGTTGCCGATCGTGAGCCGATCCAGGACGCCCTTGTCCAGACCCAGCGCACTGACCTTGCCGGGCGCCTCGATGCCGAACGCGCCATGATGGCGTAGGTCACTGACACCGACTTGGGCGGCGATGCGGTGGATGACTTGCACATACAGCGACGCGTTCGCGTGCACCATCATCTTGCTGGGGTGGCCATTCAACTGCACTTCGATGATAGGGCGCGTGGCTTCGCCGATTGTCGCGGTGGAAAAAGGCACCGTCGCGGAAGTGGCCGCACTAGGACCCGGCGGGCCGACCGGATCGGCGGACACGGCACCTGCAGCAAGTGCGAGCCCGAGCAGTAAGGCGCGCAACGACGAACGAAACGGCGGGATTCTGGACATCCAGGTTGACCTTGGTGAAGGGAATGGCGGGGTAACGCAAACCACCGGCAAGCCTTGCGGCGTCTGCGTCAGGTGACGCGTTCGAGTCTATCCGGGAAACACGGCCCGCGAGCGACAATGTGGTTGCCGTCGCAAACCGCACGTGCTTTCCGCCACCCCGCGCCATCACTCGGCGAGGCGGCAGGAAATGCCAAGCCGGCTTGAGCCACATCCCTCGCCCGGATCGTGCGCTGCCTGCCGCCACCTGGCGGACGAACGGGCGCGCGCCAACGCCCTTGACCGCCCGCCGCATCCGGCCTATCGTGCGCTCGCCGAAGGTATTCATCGCTTCATTCGGATGAAGGGATGAATTTAAACGGGAATCCGGTGACGGCCGGCGCCGCAAGCGCCTGCCCATTCCGGAGCTGCCCCGCAGCGGTGAATGGAAACGACCTCCGTCAATGGCACTGGGCCGGCGCATGCCGGCCTGGGAAGCGACGGACAGTAGGTGCGCAGCCGGCACGGTGCGCGTGTCCATCAGCCCGAATACCGGCCCCGGCCGGAGGACCGTGCGTCCTCCGATTCGACCTGGCGCCTCCGCGGGGAGGCGGCCGGACCGCGACCCGGCCTTGCGCCGCGCCGCGTCGTCCGCCTGCCCGCGCGGTACCGGTTCGCCCGCGGGGGCGAAGGTCGCTGGCGTGGCGGGCGGTCCGTGCGAACGGGACGCGCGGCGCGCGGTTCCTTCGTTCCTCAATGCCCTTGAACGCAATGAGGAAACGCAACATGACGATCGTGACCAACCTGGGCTTCCCGCGCATCGGTGCGCGGCGCGAGCTCAAGCAGGCGCTGGAACGCTACTGGCGCCGCGACATCGACGGCGCGCAACTGCAGGACACCGCACGCGAGCTGCGCCTGCGCCACTGGCAGCTGCAACGCGAGGCCGGGGTGGATGTGCCGCCCAGCAACGACTTCAGCCTGTACGACGCGATGCTCGACACCGCGTTCCTGTTCGATGCGATTCCGCAGCGCTACCGCGCGCTGGCCGATGCCGATCCGTTGGCCGGCTACTTCGCGATGGCGCGCGGCACCCAGGAAAACGGCCTGGATCTGCACGCGCTGGAAATGACCAAGTGGTTCGACACCAACTACCACTACCTGGTGCCGGAGCTGGCGCGGCGCCAGCACTTCCGCCTGCGTGGCGACAAGCCGGTGGTGGAGTTCCTGGAAGCCAAGGCGCAGGGCATCCAGACCCGGCCGGTGCTGATCGGGCCGGTGACCTTCCTGGCGCTGTCCAAGACCGTGGACGGCAGTGACCGCTGGGCGCTGCTGGACAGCCTGCTGCCGGTGTACGCCGAACTGCTGCAGCGCCTGCATGCGGCCGGTGCCGGCTGGGTGCAGCTGGACGAGCCGGCGCTGGTGCTCGACCTGGACGAGGCCGCACGCGCCGCCTATCGCCGCGCCTATGATTTCCTTGCGCAGGCGCCGCGGCCGAAGCTGCTGCTGACCAGCTACTTCGGCGAGCTGGGCGACAACCTGGAACTGGCGATGGCGCTGCCGGTGGACGGCGTGCACGTGGACCTGGTGCGCGGCGTGGCGCAACTGGACGCGGTGCTGCAGGCACTGCCGGCCGGGCGCGTGCTCTCGGCGGGCCTGGTCAACGGCCGCAACGTGTGGCGCACGCCGCTGGACAACGCGCTGACCCTGGCCCGCTATGCCGCCGGCCATGTCGGCCGCGAGCGGCTGTGGCTGGCGCCATCGTGCTCGCTGCTGCACGTGCCGGTGGATCTGCAGCAGGAGACCAAGCTGGACCGCGAACTGGTCGGCTGGCTGGCCTTCGCCAGGCAGAAGCTGCAGGAGCTGCGCACCCTGGCCGATGCGCTGGACGACCAGCCGCAGGCGCAGGCGGGGCTGGACGCTGCGCGCGATGCGCTGGCCAGCCGTCGCGCCTCCGCGCGCGTGCATCGCGCCGAGGTGGCGCGGCGGGTAGAGGCGCTGACCGACGACGCCGGACGCCGGCAGTCGCCGTATGCGCAGCGCCGCCAGGCACAGCAGGCGGCGTTGCGGCTGCCGCTGTATCCGACCACCACGATTGGTTCGTTCCCGCAGACCGAGCAGGTGCGGCAGGCGCGCGCGCAGCACAAGGCCGGCAAGCTCGACGATGCCGCCTACGACGCGTTCCTGGCCGCCGAAACCGAGCGCTGCGTGCGTGCGCAGGAGCAGCTGGGCCTGGACGTGCTGGTGCATGGCGAGTTCGAGCGCAACGACATGGTCGAGTACTTCGGCGAGCAGCTCGACGGCTTCGCCTTCACCCGGCACGGCTGGGTGCAGAGCTACGGCTCGCGTTGCGTCAAGCCGCCGATCATCTACGGCGACGTGCAGCGCCCGGCGCCGATGACGCTGCGCTGGACCACCTACGCGCAGTCGCTGACCGAGCGGCCGATGAAGGGCATGCTGACCGGGCCGGTGACGGTGCTGCAGTGGTCGTTCGTGCGCGACGACCAGGAACGCGCGCAGACCTGCCGGCAGATCGCGCTGGCGCTGCGCGACGAAGTGCGCGACCTGGAGGCGGCCGGCATCGGCGTGATCCAGATCGACGAGCCGGCGATCCGCGAAGGCCTGCCGCTGCGCCGCGCCGACTGGCAGGCGTATCTGGACTGGGCGGTGCAGAGCTTCCGCATCGCCGCGGCCGGGGTGCGCGATGCCACGCAGATCCACACCCACATGTGCTACTCGGAGTTCAACGACATCATCGAGGCGGTGGCGGCGATGGACGCGGACGTGATCTCGATCGAGACCTCGCGCTCGCGCATGGAACTACTCGATGCCTTCGTGCGCTTCCGCTACCCGAACGCGATCGGGCCAGGCGTGTACGACATCCACTCGCCGCGCGTGCCGAGCACGCAGGAGATGGTGGCGTTGCTGGAGAAGGCGCGTGCGGTGCTGGATCCGCAGCAACTGTGGGTCAACCCGGATTGCGGGCTGAAGACCCGCGGCTGGGCGGAAACGCGCAGCGCCCTGGAAGCGATGGTCGCCGCGGCGCGGCAGTTGCGCGCGCAGCAGGCGCAGGCGGCGTGACATGGCGTTGCCCGGCGCCGCGCGCGCCGGGCAACGCAGCGCTTCAGGCATGTCCGGCATCCCAGTTCGGCGTGCATTGCTGCATTGCGTCTTTGTCCGGCAATGTGCGCTGGCTATAACCGCAGGCGAACGCGTGGCGAGGGGGCGCTGCGTCCTCGCCGACGTGCTGCCGGCGGCGCATCTGCGCCGCGGTCTTCGGTATGCGCGTGGGCTCTCAGCACCGCCAGGGAGAGCGCGTCATGCCGAAGCTGTCGAAACTGTCCGCCGTCTGCGTCCTGTATCTCGTCGTCCCCGCTGCCGCGCTGCACGCGGCCGAACTGATTCCCAAACAACTGGCCGGCCCGCCGGAGGAGTTCGCGCAGATGCGCGCGCCCGCCCCGGCGGAAGCGGCGATCCTGTCCAAGAGCGCGTTGCTGCCGGTGGAGTTCTCCGCCGCACGCAGCAATGGCCCGGCGCAATGGCACACCACCCTGCCGGTGGAGAACGGCAAGCTGCGCTTCGTGGTGCTGTCCGGCGAACACGATTGGCAGCCGCGGCTGAGCGCACCGGCCACGGCCAGCGCACGCATGGGCACCACCGCCGCGACGCCGCTGCTAGCACCCAGCGCCAAGGCCACCCAACTGGGCGCCGGCGGCGCAGCACTGCCGGCCCGCGAATACCGTGTGGACAGCGCCGCCAATGGCGACTGGACCCTGACCCTGCAGGCCGACGGCAGCAGCGCGGCGCAGCGTGGCTACGTGCTGATGGAAGGCGATCCGCGCACGCAACTGGCGTCCTATCCCAGCGACCGCGCGCAACTGCAGCGCGGCCAGCGCATCGGTCTGACCGCCCTGCTCGGCGGCATCGATGCCCAAGGCGGTGTGTCGCTGGCGCGCAGCGCCGGCAGCGGCCGCATCGACACCGCGCAGCTGCGCGTGATCGCGCCGGACGGCTCCGTCAGCCGGTGGCCGATGGCCGACGACGGCCGCCACGGCGACGGCGCCGCGGGCGATGGCGTGTATGCCGGCGACTTCCCGGCGACCGCCACCGGCACCTACATCGCGCAGGTGGTGGTGCACGGCCACGACGCCGGCGGCCAGGCCTTCGTGCGCACCAGCGAGCACGTGCTGCCGGTGCTGGACACCACCTTGCGCATCAACGCCGATGCGGTCGCCGCCAGCGCCCAGCCCGGCACCCGCCTCACCCTGCCGATCCCGGTGCGCATCGGCGGCGGCCAGGCGCCGGCGCACTACCGCGTGCTCGGCGAACTGTGGGGCACCGGTCGCGACGGCAGCGCGGTGCCGGTGGCCTGGCTCGGCGGCATGCTCGCGCCGCAGGACGGACGCCTGCCGCTGAGCGTGGACGAACGCTGGATCGCCCGCGCCGGCGCGCGTGCGCCGTTCACCCTGCGCAACCTGCGCGTGGAGGATCCGGACAACTTCGTGCCGCTGGCCACGCGCGCGACGCTGCCGCTGACCCTGCCGGCACTGCGCCGCAGCAGCGTGGCACGCAGCACTGGCGCGATCGACGAGAGCATGCGCATGGGCGAGCGCCCGGCGCAGCTGAGCGCAGCCACCTCCACCGACATGCAGGCGCAGGCCACCGGCAAGCGCCTGGTGCTGGTGCACGGTTATTGCTCGGGCGGGGTGTGGCCGGTGGCGCAGTTCAGCAACGCCTCCGCGTTCCTGGACGTCAACCAGAACCGCAGCAACGATCAGTTCGCGCAGCGCCTGGCACAGTTCGGCAGCCAGTGGAATTCGTTCGGCACGGTGGCGCACAGCCAGGGCGGCATGGCCGCACTGCACCTGTACGTTTACTACTGGAGCGGCCTGGACAACGCCAGCGGCGGGCGGGTGATGCAGTCGGTGGGCACGCCCTACCAGGGCACCAACCTGGCCGGCATCCTGGCCACGGTGGGCTCGTGGTTCGGCGTGGGCTGCGGCACCAACAACGACCTCACCTACGACGGCGCCAAGGCCTGGCTGGCCGGCATCCCCAACTCGGCGCGGGCGCTGGTGAACTACTACACCACCTCCTTCGCCAAGACCAACTGGTACACCAACGACTACTGCAATGCGGCCTCGGACCTGGTGCTGAGCGACCCGGAGGACGGCACCGTGGAGCAGGTCAACGGCCAGCTGCCCGGCGGCGTCAACCGCGGCCACACCACCGGCCAGTGCCACACCACCGGCATGCGCGATCCGGCGCAGTACCTGGACGCCAGCCGCAACGCGACGATGAACGCCAACGCGGCGCGTTGAGGGCTGGGAATGGGGAATCGGGAATGGGGAGTCGGCAGAGCAAACGCCGCGCTGCGGCTGCTGATGGTCCCCTTCCCTATTCCCGGCCCCATTCCCTGCTTCATCGGAAATGCCACCGTGCAGTGACTGGAGAGCGGCGATGATCGTCGATGCTGACGGTCGGCGCCGCGACCATGGATTAGGGCAAGCGGGTGCTTAGACGCTGTTGCTGTTGCTGTTGCTGTTGCTGTTGCTGTTGCTGTTGCTGCTCCCCACTCCCGATTCCCGAATCCCCACTCCCGGCCTCACCGAAATACGACCGTGCGATGGCCGTTGAGCAGGATGCGATGCTCGACGTGGCGGCGCACGGCGCGGGCCAGCACTTGCGACTCGGTATCGCTGCCCAGGCGCACCAGTTCGCGCGGGGTCATGGCGTGGTCCACGCGGGCCACGTCCTGCTCGATGATCGGACCTTCGTCCAGGTCGCCGGTGACGTAGTGCGCGGTGGCGCCGATGATCTTGACCCCGCGCGCGTGCGCCTGGTGGTACGGCTGCGCGCCCTTGAAGCTGGGCAGGAAGCTGTGGTGGATGTTGATCGCGCGTCCGGCCAGCGCCGCGCACAGCGTCGGCGACAGGATCTGCATGTACCGGGCCAGCACCACCAGGTCGATGCGTTCGCGTTCGACCAGCGCCAGCAGCTGCGCCTCCTGTTCGGCGCGGTTGGCGGCACTCACCGGCAGGTGGTGGAACGGCACGCCGTAGGACCCGGCCAGCGCGGCGAAGTCGGGATGGTTGGAGGCCACGGCGGCGATATCCACCCGCAACTGCCGGCTGTGCGCGCGGAACAGCAGGTCGTTGAGGCAATGGCCCTGCTTGCTGACCAGCACCAGCAGGCGCGCACGGCGGCGCGCGTCGTGCAGTTGCCAGTCCATCGCGTAGTCGGCGGCCAGGGGCTCCAATTGCAGCTTCACCGCGGCGACGATGCCGTCGGCGGGTACGTCGAAGTGCACGCGCAGGAAGAAACGGCCGCTTTCCTCGTCGCCGAACTGCTGCGCATCGAGGATGTTGCAGCCGTGCTCGAACAGCAGGCCGCTGACGCGGAAGACGATGCCGGTACGGTCCGGGCAGGAGAGGGTCAGGATGTAGTCGGGGCGCATCCGGCGATGATAGGGGAAAGGCGGGGATTCGGGATTCGGGATTCGGGATTCGGGATTCGGGAATCGGGAATCGGGAATCGGGAATCGGGACAGTCCGCCTCTGGAACGTGGTGAGGCAACTGTCATGCAGCGACGGCGGACGAAGTCCGCTGTGCATCCGATCTTGCACGGCGTCGGGACTGAAGTCCCTCCAACAGTGCAGTCCCTGACCGTGCCGGTGCTGCAGTGTGGGCGCGGCCTCAACCAGGACGGTGAGAAGAGGCCACGCCATCCAGCCGGAGCCGGCTTTTCCTTCTCCCTCCGGGAGAAGGTGCCCCGAAGGGGCGGATGAGGGTTCGGGCGGAGCCTCTTGCAGTCGAAACACCGCATGCGCTGCGTGCCCGTACCCTCACCCCAACCCCTCTCCCGGGGGGAGAGGGGCTAAGAGCCATCCAGCCGAGGCCGGCTTCTCCTTCCCCCCTCGGGACCATGGCCCCCTTTTTGGGGGAAGGTGCCCCGAAGGGGCGGATGAGGGTTCGGGCGCAGCCTCGTGCAGTCGAAACACCGCGTGCGCTGCGCGTCCGGACCCTCACCCCAACCCCTCTCCCGGAGGGAGAGGGGCCAAGAGCCATCCAGCCGAGGCCGGCTTCTCCTTCTCCCCTCGAGACCATGGCCCCTTTTTGGGGGAAGGTGCCCCGAAGGGGCGGATGAGGGTCGGGCGAAGCCTCGTGCAGTCGAAACACCGCGTGCGCTGCGCGCTCGTACCCTCACCCCAACCCCTCTCCCGGGGGGAGAGGGGCTCGCCATGCTTGCACTGAAGCCCGGTCGCAGCTGACGTCGCACCCGGGACGTTGCTCACTCGCCTGCACTCACTCCGGGCGCAGGCGCAGCGCCAGGCGGCGGTTGACCTTTTCCAGGCGCGCCAGCGAATCCTCCACTGACATGCCGACCGCTTCGTGGGTGGTGATGTGCGCGCGCAGGTGCGCCGGATCGTCCAGGTCGCCGCGCACCAGGAATACGTTCTCGCCATCCTCCACGTCGCCGATCTCGCGGCTGAGCACCACGTGGTCGACCTGGTCGAAACCGTATTCCTTGGCCAGCGGCAGCAGCCGCGCCACCATGCGCTCGCTGATCGCGTCCGGCGCGCGGCCGCAGGCGGCGTCCAGCGCGTGCACGCCCTCGCGGATCTGCGCGTACAGGAGATGGTCCGGATGCTCCGGGTGATCGGGCCCGGGCACGGGCTCGCGCACCACCGCGCGCGGCGGCTGGATCGGGGCTCTGTCGCCGGGATCGGACGAATTCGGACTCATGGCATCCTCCTGTGATGCGCCAGCAAATCGCCGCACCTTAGCGGCAAGCGCGCGCCAGGCTCAAGCGGGTGCGCAGTGTGCGGCATGCGCCGCCAAGGTCCGCTGAAGATCCGTCGGCGCTTCAGGCCTGGCCGGCGCGGCGCGCGGCGACCTTGGCCAGTGCCGCCCAGTCGAGGTCGCCGTCGCCGTGCGCGATCGCCTCGATGAAGGCATCGCGCAGCACCGCCGCCAGCGGCATCGGCACGTGCCGGGTCTCGCCGGCGTTCAGCGCCAGGCGCACGTCCTTCAGGCCCAGCGTGGCCTTGAAGCCGGCCGGGCTGTAGCGCTGTTCGGCGATCATGCCGCCGTAGGTCTGGTAGGCCGGTGCGGCGAACACGGTGCTGGTGAGCATGTCGAGGAAATCGGCCGCCTCCACGCCATGCCCGCGCACCAGTGCCGACGCCTCGGCCATGGTGCCGATGGCGCTGGCCAGGCACAGGTTGGCGGCGAGCTTGACCGCGTTGGCCTGTTCCGGCGCGGTACCGAAGTACCAGGTCTTGCGCCCGATGACGTCGAGCAAGGGCTGCACCCGCGCCAGCGCCGCGGCGTCGCCGGCGGCAAGCAGATTGAGCTGGCCGGCCGCGGCCACCTCCACCCGCCCCAGCACCGGCATCGCCAGGTAGGCGACGCCGCGCTCGGCATGCAGCGCGTGCAGTTCGCGCGCCAGCGCCACCGAAATCGTGGCCATGTTGACGTGCACGCTGCCGGCGGTGAGCGCGTCCAGGGCGCCGCGATCGAGCAGGGTCTCGCGCACCGCGGTGTCGTCGGCCAGCATCGAGAACAGCACCGGCCCGCGCACCGCATCGGCTGGTTGCGCAGCCTGCTGCGCGCCGGCCTCGAGCAGGGGCTGCGCCGCCGCGGCGCTGCGGTTCCACACCGTCAACGCATGGCCGGCGCGCAGCAGGTTGAGCGCGATCGGCTGGCCCATCGTGCCCAGGCCGAGAAATCCAATCGTCGTCATTGCATGCTCCCTGGAGGAATCGAAATGGAGGCCGCCATCGGTACGCGCGGCGCGTGCCGGTCAGGCGTCGAACACGCCGCGCGCCGCATGCGGCTCGCAACGCAGGTATTGCGGCGACGGGCGCAGCCGCGCGCCCAGCGCGGCGGCCGCGTGCCACGGCCAGCGCGGATCGTAGAGGATGCCGCGGGCCAGCGCGATGGCATCGGCACGGTCCTCGGCGAGGATGGCCTCGGCCTGCTGCGGCTCGGTGATCAGGCCCACTGCGATCACCGGCATGCGCACCGCGCGGTGCAGCGCCTCGGCCAGCGGCACCTGGTAGCCGGGCGCCACCGGAATGCGCTGGCGCCGATCGAGCCCGCCGCTGGACACGTGCAGATAATCGCAGCCCTGCGCCTGCAGCGCCTGCGCCAGCACCTCGCTCTGCGCCAGATCCCAGCCGCCATCGACCCAGTCGGTGGCGGAGATGCGCACGCCCACCGCGATGCCAGGCGCCACGGCGGCGCGTACCGCTGCATGCACGCGCAGCAGCAGGCGCATGCGGTTCTCCAGGCTGCCACCGTAGGCATCGGTGCGCTGGTTGCTCAGCGGCGACAGGAACTGGTGCAGCAGGTAGCCGTGTGCGGCGTGCAGTTCGATCAGCTCGAAGCCGAGTCGCTCGGCGCGCCGCGCCGACGCCACGAACGCCTCGACGATGGCGTCGATGCCGGCCAGGTCCAGCGCCTGCGGCGGCGGGCCGTCGGCGGCGAATGCCTGCGCCGACGGCGCCACCGTCTGCCAGCCGTTCGGCTGCTCGGGCGCGATCGCGCCGCCGCCGTCCCAGGGCTTGCGCGTGGACGCCTTGCGTCCGGCATGCGCGAGCTGGATGCCCAGCGGCATCGGCGACCAGCGCCGCACCGAACGCAACACCGTGGCCAGCGCCGCCTCGGTGGCGTCGTCCCACAGGCCCAGGTCGGCGTAGCTGATGCGCCCGCGCGGCTCCACCGCGGTCGCCTCCAGGATCAGCAGCCCGGCGCCGGACTGCGCCAGTTGCCCGAGATGCTGCGTGTGCCAGTCGCTGGCACGGCCGTCCTCGGCGGAGTACTGGCACATCGGTGCGATCACGATGCGGTTGGACAACGACAGCGGCCCCAGCGCGAGGGGCGAGAACAAGTGACTCACGATACGGATCCGTGGAAACGCCGCGCGCGGCGCGGCAAGCGACCATTGCACTCCTGCCATGCGGCGCGATCAACCACTGCCGATGGATCAGTTCGTGCCGGGATTCGGAACGCGCGCCGCCGCCGGCAGCAGGAAGGACAGCGCCTGCGCGCACGGCTGCTCCAGCTTCAGGCTCAGCAGGTCGTCGCCACGGGTGCGGCCCAGGTTGACCGCGGCGATCGGCAGGCAGGCCTTGGCCGCGGCCTGCACGAAGCGGAAGCCGGAATAGACCATCAGCGACGAACCCACCACCAGCACCGCGTCGGCGCGCTGCAGATGCGCGAAGGCGCTGGCCACACGCTCGCGCGGCACGTTCTCGCCGAAGAACACCACGTCCGGCTTCAGTACGCCAGCGCAGTGCGTGCAGGCCGGCACCACGAAGCTGGCGAAATCCTCGCCCTCCAGGTCGGCATCGCCGTCGGGCGCCGGCGCGGCCTGCAACGTCGCCCACTGCGGGTTGTGCTGCAGCAGGTGTTGCTGGAACGCCTCGCGCGGCATGCGCCGCTCGCAGCCCATGCAGCGCACCACGTCCAGGCGCCCGTGCAGGTCGATGGTGGCGCGGCTGCCGGCGGCCTGGTGCAGGCCATCCACGTTCTGGGTCAGCAGCACTTCGACCTGGCCGCGCGCTTCCAGCTGCGCCAGCGCGGCGTGGGTGGGATTGGGCCGGGCATGGCCGAAGCGCGGCCAGCCGAGCAGGCTGCGCGCCCAGTAGCGTTGCCGCGTCGCCAGTTCGCCCATGAACGCCTGGTAGGTCACCGGCTGCGCACGCTTCCAGTCGCCGGCGGCGTCGCGATAGTCGGGAATGCCCGAGTCGGTGCTGCAGCCGGCACCGGTCAGCACGAACAGGCGCCGATGGCGGTCGACGAACGCTTCCAGCGCGGACGCCGCCGGCGGTGCGGACGCGGCGTGATCCTGCAGCAACTGCGACATCGTGAAGGTCCCGGAGGTGGTGGAGGCGCACGCGACGACGGCGTGTCGGCTCCTATCTAGGGGGTGGGCGGCAGCAACGCAAGCCCTGGCCGCCACGGCCGCTGAAGCGTTGCCGCGCGCATTGAAAGCCCGCTGGAAACTGGCTACTGTCCAGGTCGCGGCAGGATGCTCGGCGTTCACGGCACCCTGCAGGCCGCACGCCGCCTCCGTGAGGAATGCCGTCCCTTCGCCGATTCCGTCTCGTGAGCCGCGTTTCCGATCCCACCCCGTCCCCGCTCGCCGCTGCCGCCAACGCCCCACTGCGGGTGGCGTTGCTGGAGGACGACGATGTGCTGCGCGACCGCGTGTTGCTGCCGGGCCTGCAGCGGCACGGCTTCGAGGTCACGCCGCTGCGCACCGCGCAGGCGCTGTGGGCGGCGCTGGAGGCGCAGCGTTTCGACCTGATCGTGCTCGACATCGGCCTGCCCGACAGCGACGGCTTCACTCTGACCCAGCAACTGCAGGAACGTCGCCCCGGCATGGGCATCGTCATCCTCAGCGGCCGCGGCGAGCAGCCGGATCTGGTGCGCGGGCTGGTCCAGGGCGCGGATGCGTACCTGATCAAGCCGGTGCAGATCGAGATCCTCGCCGCCACCTTGTTCAGCGTGGCCCGGCGCATGCTGCGGCCGAGCGCGCCGGCCAGCGAGGAATGGCAGCTGCAGGACGACGGCTGGTGCCTGTTCGCGCCGGACGGGCAGGCGGTGCCGTTGACCGCCTCCGAACGCAAGGTGCTGCAAAGCCTGTGGCAGGCGCGCGGACGCCTGGTCAGCCGCGATGCGTTGATCGGCATGCTCGGCGGCAATGCCGGGCTGGAGATCGATCCGCACCGGCTGGACGCGTTGTTGCATCGGCTGCGGCAGAAAGTGCAGGAGCGCACCGGCAGCGCGCTGCCATTGCGCGCGGTGCGCGGCGAAGGCTATCTGCTCATGCCGCAGGAGCGCTGAGCCCGGCCAGCGGCAGGCGCAGCACGAAGCAGGTGCCGGCGCCGGGCGCGCTGCGCACCTGCAGGCTGCCATGCGCCTGTTGCGCCATTTCGAACGCCACCGCCAGACCCAGCCCGGTGCCCTGCCCGGCCGGCTTGGTGGTGAAGAACGGCTCGAAGATCTGCCGTTGCACGGCCTCGCTCATGCCCACGCCGGTGTCGGCGATGGCGATGGCGACGGCCTCGCCATCGCGGCGCAGTTGCAGCGAAAAGCAGCCGCCGCCGGGCATCGCATCGCGTGCGTTGGCAGCGAAGTTGAGCAGCGCCAGATCGAAGCGGCTGCGATCCAGGAACACCGGCGCCGCTTCGGTGGCCAGATCCAGGCGCACCTGTACCGCGGCACCGAACAGTTGTCGCAGCATCGGCTGCAGGCTGCGCAGCGCTTCGCCGGCATCGAAGCGCTCGGGCACGCTCGCCTCGCGGCGACTGAAGCTGAGCAGCTTGCGACTGACCGCCACGCCGCGATGCGCGGCCAGGGCCACGCCTTCCAGTGCATCGGCCAGCACCAGCGCATCGCGCGGCGGGTGATAGTCCAGTTCGTGCACGCAATGGCGTTGCTCGGTGTAGCCGAGGATCGCACTGAGGATGTTGTTGAAGTCGTGCGACACGCCGCTGGCCAGCTGCTCCACCAGCTCGATCTTCTGCAGATGCAGCAGGCGTTGCTGCGCCAGGGTGCGTTCGCGCATCTCCACGCGCAGGCGCGCGGCGCTGCGCCGCGCACGCCACAGGCTCTCGCGCAGCGCGGCGACGGTGCGATCCAGCACCAGGGTGATCATCAGGTAGCTCAACGCCAGCGAGGGCAGGTTCTGGAACGGGCTGCGGGTGCCGCGCGGGTCCTGGCCCCAGGGGCTTTCCATGCCCAGCCAGAAGATCAGCGGGATGCACAGGTACACCAGCCACAGCGCGCGGCGCCCGATCACCAGCGCGGCCAGGGTCAGCATCATCATCGGGTACGGATCGAAGGCCTGCAGCTGGTAGCCGAACGCCAGGTTGGCGGCGACCGCCGAGCACAGCACCACCGCGATGAACGCGGCGGCGGCCTGTTTCAGCAGGCCGCGGCGGATCATCCAGACCCCGCCCCAGGCCGCGGCGGCGATCGCCGCATCGGTGCCGACGTCCACCGCCAACTGCATCGTGCTCATCTCGATGCGCGGTGCGGTCAGCAGGTGGTAGAGCTTGTTGAGCGGGATCTCGCTGCCCAGGAACACGAACAGCACCTGCAGCGCGGGCGCGTTGCGCCGGTCCAGCGGATCGGCGATCGGCACCCGGCGCAGCCACAGCGAGAGGCGCCGCCACAGCCGCGCGGCAAGCGCGACCGGCGCAGAGTGCGCACCCCATCTCACCCAGGCTCCCATGACGGTGAGTCTACCGTGAGGGAGACGTGAATTTGCGTGCATTGAAGGGGGCTGGGCTTGCGGCCTTAATCGGGCCTGACTCGTTGTCGGGACGACGCTCCCGGCCCCAGCCCGGAATCGACCATGCCTCTTCTGCCCAATGCCCTGCGCGCCGCCGTGCGCCCGCTGTCGTCGTCCTCGTCCATCCTGCCGCAGGCCTCTGACGGTCTGTTGACCGCCGCGTTGCTGCTCGCGCTGAGCCTGCCCTCGAGCGCCTTCGCGGTCACTGCCACGGCACCGACCGCGGCGACCCAGCCGCCCTCGCAGGCGCCGCAGGGCGACGCCACCCCCACCGAGACGGACAGCGCCGACGCCGACGCGGCGCCGCAGGACGCCACCACCCAGGACGTGCAGCCCGGCACCCAGAACACCACCCACTACTTCCTGGCCGAAGGCTTGAACGACGGCAGCGACTACGCCAGCGCCGCCGGCCTGCGCGCGGTGGCGATGGGTGCACGCGCCGACGCCTCCGGCGCCTTCGCCATCGCGATCGGCCACCACACCGTCGCCTCCGACAGCGCCGCCATCGCCATGGGCGACGGCGCGGTCGCCAGCGGCACCTCGGCGATCGCGATCGGCGGCAGCTTCTTCGGCAGCACCTACGGCGACTCGGCCGGCGCGCAGAGTACCGGCTTCGGTTCCCTGGCCCTGGGCACGGCCGCCACCGCAACCGCTGACAGTGCCAGCGCGCTGGGCTGGAACACCAGCGCCAGTGGCTCCGGCGCCACCGCAGTGGGTGCCACCGCATCGGCCAGCGCCAACTACGCCACCGCCAGCGGCTCCTCGTCCAGCGCCAGCGCCGAGCAGGCCAGCGCGTTCGGCTATGCCGCCAATGCCAGCGGCACCGGCGCCGTCGCCAACGGCGGCTACAGCGTCGCCTCCGGCTTCTTCGGCGTGGCGATGGGCTACACCGCCACCGCCAGTGGCGACGGCGGCATCGCGATCGGCGACAGCGCCTCGGCGGCCGGCCAGCAGAGCGTGGCGATCGGCGCCAGCAATGCGGGCGTGCCGGCGCAATCCAACGGACTGGGCGCGGTCACCGTCGGCGCCGGCGCCTGGGCGCTGTCCGACTACGGCACCGCGCTGGGCTTCGACAGCCATGCCGACGCGGACTACAGCATGGCGCTGGGCGCCTCCGCGCTGGCGACCAGCACCAATGCGCTGGCGGTGGGCGCCACCGCCTTCGCCGACGGGCAGGACGCCAGCGCCTTCGGCGCCATCGCCAGCGCCAATGCCGCCGGCGCCACCGCGCTCGGCAGCGGCGCCTCCGCACTGACCGCGGGCAGCGTCGCACTGGGCTACAACAGCGCCGCCACCGGCGCCAACAGCGTGGCCATCGGCGCCGGTTCGATGGCCGACCGCGACAACGCAGTCGCCTTCGGCAACGACGGTGCGCTGCGCCAGCTCACCTACATCGCCGCCGGCACCGCCGACACCGATGCGGTCAACGTGCTGCAGTTGCGCAGCATCGCCAGCGCGCTCGGTGCCGGCAGCGCGGTCGGCGGCGATGGCAGCTTCAGCGGCGGCAGCTACCTGATCCAGGGGCGCAGCTACGGCACGGTCGGCTCGGCGCTGTCGGCGCTGGATGGTGCGTTGTCGGCGCTGGACACCCGGGTCGGCAGTGGCGCTGGCGGCGTGGCGGTGGGCGGCGGCGGCACCGGCGGCCCCAGCGTCGGTGCCGGCACCAACGCAGTGGCGGTGGGCGCCCAGGCCACCGCCAACGGCCAGAACGGCACGGCGATCGGGTCCAATGCCCTGGCCTACGGCCCCAACGACACGGCGCTGGGCGGCAACGCGCAGGTCAACGCCGACGGCAGTACCGCGGTCGGCGCCAACGCCAGCATCAGCGCCAATGCCACCAACGCGGTGGCGGTCGGCGAAAGCGCCACGGTCGCGGCCGCCTCCGGCACCGCCGTCGGCCAGGGCGCGTCGGTCTCGGCGAACAATGCCGTGGCGATCGGCCGCGGCTCCTCCGCCACGCGCGCCAATACCGTCTCGGTCGGCAGCGCCGGCAACGAACGCCAGATCAGCAACGTCGCCGCCGGCAGCGCGGCCACCGATGCGGTCAACGTCGCGCAGATGCAGGCCGGCGACAGCGCCACCCTGAGCAGCGCCAACGCCTACACCGACAGCCGCATGACCGGCTGGGACGACAACCTGACCAAGCTGCGCACCGACACCGACCAGCGCTTCCAGCACCTGGACCGGCGTATCGACCGGATGGGCGCGGTCAGCGCCGCCTATGCCGGCATGGCGGTCAACACCTCCGGCCTGGCCGGGGCCAACCGCATCGGCGTCGGCGTCGGCTCGCAGGGCGGCGAAAGCGCGCTGGCGGTGGGCTACCAGCGCGCGATCGGCAACCGCGCCAGCGTCTCGCTCGGCGGCGCCTTCTCCGGCAGCGAGAAGAGCGTGTCCGCCGGTGCCGGCTTCAGTTGGTGACACGGCCGCAGGTGCCGCCCCTTCCTTGATTTCCACGCCTTCGTCGATCTTCGCAGAGACACCGCCATGACCCACGCCACCCCGCTTTCCCGCAACCTGCTCGCCCTGTCGCTGGGCCTGGCCCTCGCCGGCACCGCGCAGGCGCAGACCGCCCCGCGCTTCTCGGTGCTGGCCCAGGCCATGCCCGGGCAATCCACCGTCTACGACGGCCTGATCGTGACCTACCGCGACGGCAGCAGCGCCGTCCGCGACCCGCGCGCCGCCAGCGCCACGCTGAACCAGATCATGGCCGCGCGCAGCACCGCCAGCAGCTGGACCAGCACCTACCGGCAGACCGCCCCGGCCTTGAACCGGGTGCGTCGCCTCGCCGTCGGCGCCGACCTGGTGCGGCCCAGCCGCGCGCTGACGCCATCGCAGCTGCAGACGCTGATCGCCAGCCTGAAGGCCGACCCCGCTATCGCGCACGTGGAGCCCAACCTGGTGCTCAAGCCGGTACGCAGCGCCGCGCAGGCCACGGCCAGCGCGGCGAGCGCACCGAACGATCCCGGCTACGCCGTGCAGTGGCACCTGCGCACGCCCGATGGCCACCTGGAAACGCTGGCGCCGGAAACCACCGGCTATCCCAACCGTGGCGGCATCGATCTGTTGCCGGCCTGGCAGTACGGCACCGGCCAGGGCGTGGTGGTGGCGGTGATCGATACCGGCATCACCGCGCACCCGGACCTGGACACCTCGCTGGCCAGCGCCGGCTACGACTTCATCAGCGATGCGCTGATGTCCGGCCGCGCCAGCAACGGGCGCGTCGCGGGCGGCTGGGACACCGGTGACTGGACCACCGACGACAAGTACCTGGTCGCCAACGGCGGCTGTGCGCAACCGCAGGAACAGACCGACAGTTCCTGGCACGGCACCCACGTCGCCGGCACCATCGCCATGCGCACCAACAACGGCATCGGCATGGCCGGGATCGCGCCGGACGCGAAGATCCTGCCGATCCGCGCGCTCGGCCATTGCGGCGGCACCACCGCCGACATCGCCGATGCCATCGTCTGGGCCTCCGGCGGCCACGTCGACGGCGTGCCGGACAACACCAACCCGGCCGAGGTGATCAACATGAGCCTGGGCGGCGGCGGCGCCTGCGCGCAGGATTCGGTCACCGCCAATGCCATCGCCAGCGCGATCGCGCGCGGCAGCGTGGTGGTGGTGGCCGCGGGCAACGACAACGCCGACGCCGCGGGCTATTCGCCGGCCAGTTGCCCGGGCGTCATCAACGTCGCCGCCACCGGCATCACCGGCGGTCGCGCCTACTACTCCAACTTCGGCAACACCATCACCCTGTCCGCGCCCGGCGGCGGCGTGTACGCCAACGATGCGGCCAGCGGCGCGGGATCGGTGCGCACCGGCCTGGTCTGGTCCACCCTCAACAACGGTACCCATGGTCCGGACCAGCCGGCCTACGCCGGCTACGCGGGCACATCCATGGCCTCGCCGCACGTGGCCGGCGTGGTCGCCCTGGCGATCAGCGCGGCGATCAACGCCGGCCGGCCGGTGCCGACGACCGCGCAGATGCGCGACATCCTGACCCAGACCTCCAACGTGTTCCCGGTGAAGCCGATGCTGCGCATCGGCGCCGGCATCCTCAATGCCGGCAAGGCGGTCGCGCGCGCCGCCGGCGCCAGCGACGGCGGCGAGGAGGCCACCGCCACGCCCATCGCGCGCGGCACGCAGAGCCGGCTGTCCGCCGCTGCGGGCCAGGGGCCGCTGTACCGCCTGGATGTCCCGGCCAACGCGCGCAACCTGCAACTGCGCACCCTGGGCGGTAGCGGCCAGCTGCGGCTGTATGTACGTGCGGTGCGCGCACCCAGCGCCGACGGCAACGATGCCGACTACAGCTCGGTGCGCAACGGCACCACGCAGAACGTGCAGATGGCGCTGCCGGCGACCGGCAGCTACTTCTTCCGCCTGGTCGGCGGCAGCGGCGGCTACGCCAACGTGACCCTGTCGGTGAGCTACACGGAGTGACCGAACGCCACGGGCGCTGCCGCGGCGGCGCCCGTGTTCACGACGGGTTGGCGACCTCGATCAGGTTGCCGTCCGGATCACGGAAGTACAGCGACAGGATCGGTCCGCGGGCGCCGGTGCGTTGCACCGGCCCGTCCTCGATCGGCACGGCGGCAGCGCGCAGTTCCTCGGCCACCTGCGCCAGCGGCGTGGCGGTGAGAAAGCACAGGTCGGCCGAGCCCGGCGTCGGCACCCGCGCCTTCGGGTCGAACTCGTGGCCATGCCGATGCAGGTTGATCTTCTGCTCGCCGAACGCCAGCGCCGTGCGGCCTTCGCCGAAGGTCACCACGCGCATGCCCAGCACCCGCGCATAGAACGCGCACGTCGCCTCGATGTCGGCGACGGTGAGGACCAGATGGTCGAGATGGTCGATCTGCATTGCGGAATGCTCGCTGGAGGGCGGCTCACTCGCCGCGCGGCGGATGCGGCCCGAAGCGGCCGTAGGGGCGGCTGTCGTCGGCGCCGCGGCGCAGCACCTGCGCGGCGACCAGGCCGATGCCCAGCAACACCAGACAGCAGGCGACCAGTGCGTTCCAGCCGCCGTGCTGCCACGCCGCGCCGCTGAGCGAGCCGATCACGCTGGCGCCGGCGTAGTACGCCAACAGGTACAGCGAGGCGGCATGCCCCTTGAACTGCCCGCCCAGGCGCCCGACCCAGGCGCTGGCCGCCGAATGCGCGACGAAGAAGCCGATGGTCAGCAGCACGATGCCGGCGATCACCGGCGCCAGCGCATGCGCCAGGGTCAGCGCCACGCCCAGCGCCGCGGTGGCGATGCCGGCCAGCACCACCGGGCCGCGACCGAACCGGTCCGAGGCGGCGCCGGCGACCGAGGACGACACGATGCCGAACACGTAGGCGCTGAAGATCATGCCGAGCTGGCTCTGGCTCAGCCCGAACTCCGGCCCGCCCAGGCGGAAGCCGGCGTAGTTGTAGACGCTGACGAACACGCCCATCGCCAGGAACGGGATCGCGAACAGCCAGGGCAGGTGGCGATCGCGCAGATGCCCGCCCCAGGCGCGCAGGTGGAAGCGCAGGTTCACTCCCTGGCGGCGCACGAAGTGCCGCGATGGCGGCAGCAGCAGCACGAAGCCGACCGCGGCCAGCAGATCCACCGCACTCAGCGTGGCCAGCGCGATGCGCCAGTCGAAGTGGTCGGTGAGCATGCTCATGCCGATCCGGCCGACCATGCCGCCGAAGGCATTGCCGGCCACGTACAGCCCGGTCGCCGCGCCGAGCCGGCTCGCCGGCAGTTCCTCGGCCAGGTACACCATCGCCACCGCCGGTACGCCGCCCAGGGCGATGCCCGACAGCGCGCGCACCACCACCAGGGATCCCCAGTGCGGCAGACACGACGCCAGCAGGTTGAGCAGCGCGGCCAGCGCGATCGACACAAACATCAACCCGCGCCGGCCCAGCGTCTCCGACACCGCGCCAGCGCAGAAGATCGCGATCGCCAGGCCGCCGGTGGCCAGCGACAGCGGCAGCGAACTGGCCGCCGCGCTGAGCCCGAACTCGTGGGCGAATTCGGGCAGCAGCGGCTGCACGCTGTACAGCAGCGAGAAGGTGGCGAAGCCGGCCAGGAACAGCGCCAGGCGGATGCGCAACAGCGGCGCATCGTCCACGGCGTGCACCGGCGGGCATTGGCTGGAGGCGTTCACGGTGTGGGTCGCGGCGGGAAACGGATGGCCAGTATTCGCCTGCCGCCACCCGGCGTCCAATATATGATTTACCCACTCTCCATATGTTCTGGATATGACATGGAACTGCGCCACCTGCGCTATTTCCTGGCCGTGGCCGAGGCCGGGCACTTCACCCGCGCCGCCGCGCAGTTGGGCATCCAGCAACCGCCGCTGAGCCAGCAGATCCGCGCGCTGGAGGAGGAACTAGGCACGCCGTTGTTCGTGCGCACGCCGCGCGGCGCCGAGCTCACCGATGCCGGCCGCGCCTTCCGCACCGAAGCCCGGCGCGTGCTCGTCGACTTGGAACGCGCCGGCGATGCCGCGCGCCGCGCCGCACGCGGCGAGAGCGGCGTGCTGCGGCTCGGCTTCACCGCCTCGGCCGCGTTCAACCCGATCGTGCCGACCCTGGTGCGCGGCTTCCGCCGCGGCTGGCCGGCGGTGACACTGGCGCTGGAGGAGACCAATACCGCCGGCCTGCTTGCGGCGCTGCTGCAGGGGCGGCTGGATGCGGCCTTCATCCGCTACAGCGTGGCCACGCCCTCGGAACTGCAATTGCTCAAGCTGCCCGACGAACCGATGAAGATCGCGGTGCCGGCGGCGCACCGGCTGGCCAAGCGCCGCCGCGCGCCGCTGTCGGCGCTGGCCGGCGAACCCTTCATCCTGTTCCCGCGCAGCTTCGGCACCAGCCTGTACGACGAGATCCTCGACGCCTGCCGCCAGGCCGGCTTCGAACTGAAGATCGAACAGGAAGCGCCGCAGATGTCCTCCATCGTCAACCTGGTGGCCGCCGAACTGGGCGTGTCGGTGGTCCCGGCCTCGACCGCACAGGTGCAGTTGCCCGGCGTGCGCTACCTGGACATCGAAGGCCGCGTGCCGATGGCGCGCCTGGCCCTGGCCGCGCTGCCGGCCACCGCGCAGGCGATGCCGATCGTGCGGCATCTGTGGCAGTTGGCGCAGGGGCATGTGGCGGGCAGGCGTGGGTAGGGGGGGCTGCAGTGCATGGCTGCGCTCTCTTGGCAGAAATGTAGGAGCGGCTTTAGCCGCGAGCTTTTTCCCGGTAGACGAGAGCAAAGGCTTTCGCCCTTTCGGGCGAGTTACTTTTCTTTGCTCGCGCAAAGAAAAGGTAACCAAAAGAAAGCGCGCCCTGCCTTGCGCCCTCCGCGCTGCGCGCTCCGGGTC
This sequence comes from Xanthomonas protegens, assembly GCF_038442435.1. NCBI lineage: Bacteria > Pseudomonadati > Pseudomonadota > Gammaproteobacteria > Lysobacterales > Lysobacteraceae > Xanthomonas > Xanthomonas protegens. Next base: position 48,831 of record NZ_JAQJCQ010000022.1, read on the forward strand.
CGCGGATGCACCGGGGATTCGCGGAAGGGGCATCCTGCCCCTGCCGCGAACGGCGCACATCCATGTGCGCCGCCCTACGGGTTTTTCCCCGGTCCATCCGCCGCTGCGGAAGGGAACCCAGTAAGTCAAAAGCCAACGCAACATCAATAGCAAAAGCAGAAGCTATTGCGGATACAGCGCATACATACATCATTGCAATGGTGATACGCCTGACCTTGGTGCACGCCGGCACAGCCACCTGTATGCCACGCACAACTGCGCCTGTAGCTTCTTCGAAAACCAGCGTCGTTTTGCGCGTCCAACATGATCGACAAGCAACGTGGGCCGCCACGAGCAGCGCATTCGCTTGCGAACGCTGAAATGATGCGGGCGTGCGCTGCAGCGGCAGTCGCTTCGGCGGTTGCTGTTGTTTCGGCTGTTGCTGTTGCTGTTGCTTCGGCTTTTGACTTACCGGGTTCCCTTCCGCAGCGGCGGCCAGCGCGGGGAAAAACCCCGAAGGGGCGGCGCACAGGGACGTGCGCCGTCCGCGGCAGGGGCAGGATGCCCCTTCCGCGGATCCCCGTGATGGACGCGGACCCGGAGCGCGTTAGCGCGGAGGGCGCGTAGGCAGGGTGTGCTTTCTTTTGGTTACTTTTCTTTGCACAAGCAAAGAAAAGTGACTCGCCGCAAGGCGAAAGCCTTGCTTTCGCTTGAGATTTTCTTGTCGGACGAAACAAAGAACCGTAGGAGCGGCTTCAGCCGCGACAGACACTATGGGAAAGCCCGTCGCGGCTGAAGCCGCTCCTACGAGATACGAGATATGAGATACGAGGAACGCGAGCGCTCAACCCAGATGCGTGCGCACCGCTTCGTCGATCTTGGCCGGCGGCACGAAGCCGGGCACCCGCGCCACTTCCTCGCCCTGGCGGAACAGCATCAGCGTCGGCGTCTGGCGCAGGCCCTGGGCGCGGAAGAACTCCTCGCCCACGTCTTCCATCTTCACCTTGAGCAGGGTCACGCCCTGCGCGCTCTCGCCCTCGGCGAAACGCTCCAGCGACTTGTCGAGCATGCGGCAGCCGGGGCAGTTGTCCTTGTTGAAATCGGCCAGCACGCGCGGGTGCGCGGCGAGCGCATCGGCGAACTGTTTGGCACTGGAAACGGTGATGGTGGTGAGCATGGAACGAAACCTTGTCTGATGTCGGAAGAAGCCCGGCGTGCGATGGGGACGCCGGCGATGCCAGGAAAACGGATGAACAACGACGGCGTCAGCCGCCGCCATGCAGCGGCAACACCCTCGCAGCGAAGCCCGCCGCGCCCGCGGAAGCGGGCTCGGCAGCGGCCACCGGTACATCGCCTGCCGATGACGCGCGCGCCGCGCGCAACGCCAGCACCTGCGCGCACCACGCGTCGATCGCCGCGTTGTCGCGGTCGCCATGCGGCATCTGCTCGATCTCCAGTCGCGGATAAGCGCTGTCGAAGAACCGCGCGATGCGCTTGACCGCCCCGCAGTAGTACTCCAGTCCCCACTGCGTCTCGCCGGTACCGAACGCTGCCACCTCGATCGTCTTGCCGGTCGCCTCGACCAGCTCGGCGATGTAACGCTTCATCTCCGACGGCGTGCGCCCTGCGTTGTCGCTCCAACTGCCGAGCAGATGCAGGTCGAAATCCGCCGCGCGCGCGGCGTCGCCGAGCGCACCCTGCAGCGTCTGCAGATCGGTGTGGATCCAGGTCACTTCATGCCCCGCCGCCTCGCACTGCGCATGCACGCGGCGGGCCACGTCGCGGGTATTGCCGCTGAGCGAAGCGTAGGCGAGCAGGATTTTCATGAGGCGGGGATTCGGGATTAGGGATTCGTCAGAGCGCGGAGACTTGCCTTTACCAATCCCCATTCCCGAATCCCCAATCCCGGCTCTTCAGAGATCGTCGAAGCCGTTGTCCGAGTTGGTCTTCTTGTAGCTGGCGTTGCGCATCTCGAAGAAGTCGGTCTTGGTCTCGGTGAAGTTGTCGGCGTAGGCCTTGATCCACGGCATCACGTTGTCGCTGGCGCCGCTGTACAGCTTCTCGATGCCGAGCATGCCGGACATCTTGTTGGCGCGGTACTTCACGTACTGGATCATCTCGTCCACGTCGATGCCCTCGATGCCGTCGAGCACTTCCGAGGACCACTCGGTCTCCAGGCGGATCGCGTGCTCGAAGGCCTGATGCACGTAGTCGGTCAGTTCGTTGGTCTGCAGCTCGGCGTTCTCGCCGATGATGGCGCGGATCAGCTCGCTGATGAACTTGGTGTGGGCCAGTTCGTCGCGGTTGATGAAGCTGATGATCTTGCCGGTGCCGGTCATGCGGTTCTGCCGCACCAGGTTGTAGAAATACGCGAAGCCGGAATAGAAGTTGATGCCTTCCAGGATCGAGGACTGAATCAGCGAGCGCAGCAGGGTCTCTGCGGTCTTCTCGCGCATGAAGTCGTCGTAGGCCTGCATGATCGGCTGGTTGCGCGCGATGATGGTCGGATGCGTGCGGGCGATCTCGAACACGCGGTTCTGGTCGGCCAGGCCGGCGATCGAGGCCAGCACATACGAGTAGCTCTCGTTGTGGATCACTTCCTGCTGGCCGATGATCGCGGCGTTGGCGTGCGCGGCCGGGTCGGTGATGTATTCGGCGACGTTGTAGATGAAGCGCGTCTGCGGCGAATCCAGCGTGGCCAGCAGGCCGATGATCGAGTCGTAGGCGTTCTTCTCGCGCGCCGACAGCTCCCCGTACTGCTTGGCATCGCCCTTCATGTCCACTTCGTCGGGGATCCAGAAGTTGGTCGACAGTTCCTTGTACGCCCGGTAGAAGGACGGGTACGGGATGTCGTTCCAGTTGAGGATGCCGCTGGTGGTGCCGTTGATGATGCCGGTGGAGCGGTTGGGGTGCAGCGGTTCGAGGATCTTGATGCGGTCGAGCGCGATGGCCATGGATGTGCTTCGGTAGTCGGGTGAACGGCGCCGGCGGGCGGCGCGGGAATACGGGACGCGCGCGGCAGGTCAAGCCTGCCGCGCGGCGCGGGCGTCAGACGCCGGCGATCAGCTTGAGCACCACTCGCACTCGCTGATGTCGATGTCGTTGGAACGCACGTAGTAGGTGGTCTTCAGGCCTTCCTTCCACGCGGTCATGTGCAGGTCCAGCAGGGTGCTGGCGCGGATGCCGCTGGGCACGTAGAAGTTGAAGCTGATCGACTGGTCGACGTGGCGCTGGCGGCGCGCGTTCTGGCGCACGCTGGCGAACTGGTCGACCTTGTAGGCGCCCTTCTCGTAGTACGGATAGGTGTCCACGGTCAGCCCCGGCGCCACGACCGGACGGCGGAAGTCCTTCTTCTCTTCGTAGTAGAACGCGCTGTAGATCGGGTCGATCGACGCGGTGGAGCCCGCGATCTGCGCGGTGCTCATGTTCGGCGCCACCGCCACCATCCAGGCGTTGCGCACGCCGTGCACGCTCACCTGCGCGGCCAGTTCCTGCCATTCGGCGCTGTCGTAGCCGCGCTTGCTGAAGTACTCGCCGTTCTGCCAGTCGCTGCCCTTGAACACCTTGTACGCGCCCTTCTCCTTGGCCAGCGCCAGGCTCGCCTGGATGGTCAGGTAGTTGATGCGCTCGTACAGCGAATCGCTGTACGCCTCGGCGTCCGGCGAATTCCAGTCGATGCCCTTCTGCGCCAGCAGGTGGTGCCAGCCGAAGGTGCCCAGGCCGATCGCGCGGTACTTCTGGTTGGTGATGGTGGCCTGCGGCACCGGCAGCTCGTTGAGGTCGATGACGTTGTCGAGCATGCGCACCTGGACGCGGATCAGCCGCTCCAGGATGTCCGGCGACAGCAGGTCCGGCTGCGCGGTGACCGCGCGGCCCAGGTTCACCGAGGACAGGTTGCACACGACGAAGTCGCCGGCCTGCTTGGTGGTGACGATCTGGTCGCCGCTGATCATCTCCTGGATGACCCGCGTCGGGCTCATGTTCTGCAGGATCTCGGTGCACAGGTTGCTGGAATACACCATGCCCTGGTGCTTGTTCGGGTTCATGCGATTGACTTCGTCGCGATAGAACATGAACGGGTTGCCGGTCTCCAACTGGCTGACCATGATCCGCTTGAACATGTCGATGGCCTTGACCACCTTGCGGCCGATGCGCTCGTCGGCCACCACTTCCTCGTACTTGGCGCGGAAGGTGCCTTCGCCGCGCTTCTCGTCGAAGAAGTCCTGCAGGTACCAGCCCTTGACCTCCTTCACCTCGTGCGGGTCGAACAGGTACCACTCGCCGCGGCGCTCCACCGCTTCCATGAAGATGTCCGGCACGCACACCGCGGTGAACACGTCGTGCGCGCGCAGGCGCTGGTCGCCGTTGTTCAGGCGCAGGTCCAGGAACGCCTCGATGTCGCGGTGCCAGATGTCCAGGTACACGGCGATGGCGCCCTTGCGCTGGCCGAGCTGATCCACCGACACGGCGGTGTTGTTGAGCTGCTTGATCCACGGCACCACGCCGCCGCTGGAGTTCTTCACCCCGCGGATCGCCGAGCCGGACGAACGCACGTAGCCCAGGTAGGCGCCGACGCCGCCGCCGTGCTTGGACACGCGCGCCACGTCGGTGTTGGAGTCGTAGATGCCCTGCAGGCTGTCGTCGACGGTGTCGATGAAGCAGCTCGACAGCTGCCCGCCGATCTTGCCGGCATTGGCCAGGGTCGGCGTGGCCACGGTCATATACAGGTTGGACAGCGCCCAGTAGGCCTCGCCGACCAGCTGCATGCGGCGCTCGCGCGGCTTCTCGTCCTGCATCAGGTACAGGGCGATGGTCAGCCAGCGCTCCTGCGGCAGCTCGTAGACCTTGCGCGAGTTGTCGGTGGCCAGGTAGCGCGTGGCCAGCAGGTACAGGCCGTTGTAGGCGAACAGCTTGTCGCGCTCCGGATCGATCATGCGGCCGGCTTCGGCCAGTTCGTCCTTGGAGTAGTTCTTGAGGATGTCGATCGAGTACACGCCGCGGTCGGCCAGACTTTCCTGCAGGCCGACGTAGGAACCGTACTTCTCGCCGGCATCGTAGAAACGGTTCTTGCTGGCGCGCTTGTACAGGCGGTCCAGGTACAGGCGCGCGGCGAAGTACTCCCACTCCGGCGTGGCGATGTCCACGCGCGACTCGGCCTCGCGGATCAGGTAGTCGACCATGTCGTCGGCCGACAGGCTTTCCTTCTTCTCGATGAAGGCGAAGGCCTTGCGCTCGTAGTCGCTCACGTCCAGCTGCGGGAACTCGGCGTGGATCCGGTCCAGGGTGCGCTGCAGGCGCGAGCGGTCGAAGGCCATGCGGCGGTTGCCGCCGTCCTTGACGATCCAGGTCACGGCGCGCTGGTCGTTGCTCGGCTCGCTGCTGGCCGGCTGCTCCGGCTGGGCAGTGGCGGCAGCGGCCGTGGGGTCGACGGCGGCGTCGACGGACGCGGTGGCCGGCAGGCTGTGGGTCTGGCTCATGAAGGTCTCCAAGCGTGGTGCACGCGGCCGCCCGACCCTCGCAGGCAGCGGTCCGACCGGGTCGCAGGTGGGCAGGCGGTGTCGCGAAGACTGCAAACGGCGCAGGCACCGGGCCTGCGGGCGGTCATCGCTGCACCGACCCTCTCCCCCCGGAGAGCGCGCGGTCGGCGCCGCGCGGTGTGCTTCGCGCGGCTGTCGGCAGGTCTTCGGGCTGATGGGCAACGGCCGTGGCCGGTTCCTAGCCCGTCGCTTCCCAAGGCGGGCGCCTCAGTGCGGATGACGGGTTCGTTCCCAATTACCGCTGCGGGGCAGCGCCGGAGTTGGCGTTGGCACGCCGCACCGGCTTCCCTTTTGATCCCGCGGCTTGGGGCCGCCGGAACCGACCACCCCAAGATAGTGGGGTCGGCCGACGACGTCAACGCTAAATGTAGGTGGAATTACGAAAACCTAAGCCTGGCAACGGTTTGCCGATGGCAGCCGATTCCGGCCCCGCCGCGGCAGCCATTCTTGGCCGTGACGGGGCCGTGAAGCCGACCGCGGACAGGGGCCTTCCTGCCCTCGAACATCCCGACCCGCACCCTCGCCTACGGCCGGCACGACACCACGGTGCCGCTCGCATCCGTGCAGGTGCCGGTGTGGACGACGCTGCCGTCCTGCACGCTGGTGCTGCCCTGGTAGCTGCCCTGCGTGCCATCGACGCTGCTCTGGCGGCTGCCGCTGAGCGTGCCGTCGGCGGCCCGGGCCAGGCTGCCGCTGCTGCTCGCGCTGGCACCGTCGGCGCGCTGGACGCTGGCACTGCCCTGGCGGCTGGCGCTGCCGTCGGCGTTGCGCTCGGCGCTGCCCTGGCGCGTGGCGCTGCCGCCGGCGGCGGTCGTGCGGGTAGCGGCGCTGCGCGCGCTGGCGTTGCCCTGGCCATCGGCCTGCCATTGGCGGGCGCGCTGCACGCTGCCGCGGGCGCCGCTGGCGCTGGCCTGCACGGCGGCGTGGCGGGCGCCCTCGGCGCCGCCGGCGGTGCGCGTGCGGGTGTGTTCGCGTGCCGGTGCACTGGGCGCGACCAGGACGCCGGCGGCCAGGGCCAGCAGCAAGGGAGTGATGCGACGGGACAGCGACATGGCGTTCTCCGGTGACGGCAGCGGCGTGCTGCCGAGCGTCACCGTAGCCATGGCGCCGGCGCCGCGGGCGCCGCATCGGCCAGCAAATGTTGCCGAACGCCGCGGCGGAAACATCCGCTTACAGTTGCGCCGCGGCGGCCGTTGCCGCGGGGCCGCGGCGCAGCCGATAGTGGCGTCCATGGACGATGCCGCGCCCGCTCCCCGCCTGCTGCTGGTCGACGACGACGACCGCCTGCGCGCCCTGCTGTGCCGCTACCTGGAGAGCCAGGGCTTCGCGGTCAAGGCGGTGGCCGACGGCGTGCAACTGCAGCAGGCGCTGGCGCGCGGCCACTACGACCTGGTGGTGCTGGACCTGATGCTGCCCGGCGAGAACGGCCTGGAGATCTGCCGGCGCCTGCGCGGCCAGGGCGACGCCACCCCGATCGTGATGCTGACCGCCAAGGGCGACGAGATCGACCGCATCGTCGGCCTGGAGATCGGCGCCGACGACTACCTGCCCAAGCCGGTCAACCCGCGCGAACTGCTGGCGCGGATCCGGGCGGTGCTGCGGCGTTCCTGCCCGGGCGGGGCCGGCGCGCCGCAACCGGAGGGCGGCGAGATCGGCTTCGGCCGCTTCCGCCTGCATCTGGGCCGGCGCGAGCTGCGCCGCGACGGCGAACCGCTGAAGCTGACCACCGCCGAGTTCGCGGTGCTGTCGGTGCTGCTGCGGCACCCGCAGCAGCCGCTGAGCCGCGACCGCCTGTCCAGCCTGGCGCACGGCCGCGAACACGAGCCGCTGGGGCGCAGCATCGACGTGATCGTCGCGCGGCTGCGCAAGCTGCTGGAGGACGACGTGCGCACGCCGCGGCTGATCCAGACGGTGTGGGGCGTGGGCTATGTGTACGTGCCGCCGGAGCCGCAGGCATGAGCGCGCCCGCCTCCCGCGCCAGCGGCTGGCCGCGCAGCCTGTTCGGGCAACTGGCGCTGGTGATCGCGCTGGTGCTGGCCGGCGCCGGCCTGCTGGCGCTGCTGCTCGGCCGCGAACTGGCATTGCGGCCGGCGGCGCAGCAGCAACTGCGCATGCTGCACGGCTTCGCCAATGTCGCCGAGGCGCTGCAGCGCTCGCCGGCCGCCGCGACGCTGGCGCCGGCGTTGCGCGAGGCCGGGCTGCAGCTGCGCAGCGCGCCGCCCACCGCCAGCGCCGCCGGCCCGTTGGCCGACGCGATGCAACGCCGCGCGGCCGACCAGCTCGGCCCCGGGCGCGCGCTGCGCCGCGACGCCGACGGCACCCTGTGGCTGCAACTGGCCACGCCGACCCCGCTGTGGGTGGCGTTTTCCAGCCAGCCGCGCGGGCACGGCCTGCGCCGGTTCTCGGTGGCGATGCTGGCTGGCTGCACGCTGCTGGTCTGGCTGGCCGCTGCGCTGGTCGCGCGGCGCCTGGTGCGGCCGCTGCGACAACTGGCGCAGGCCGCCCCACACCTGGTCCGCGGCGAACAGGCCGCACCGATCGCCACCGGCGGTCCGCGCGAAGTCGCCGCGCTGGCGCAGGCGCTCACCGAGGCCAGCGCCGACGTGCGCCATGCCGCGGCCGAGCGTGCGCTGCTGCTGGCCGGCATCTCCCACGACCTGCGCACCCCGCTGACCCGGCTGCAGTACTCGCTGGCGCTGCTGCCGCAGGTGGAGCCGGAACTGCGCGAGGGCATGGAGCGCGACATCGGCGAGATCGACGCGATCCTGGCGCAGTTCATCGCCTACGCCCGCGACGGCCGCGACGAACCGGCCGTAGCGCTGGATCTGGTCGACCTCTGCCGGCAGGCGCTGGGCGCGGCGCAGCCCGGCTGGGAGGCCGTCCTGCCCGCGCAGGCGCCGCTGCACGGGCGGCCGCTGGCGCTGCAGCGCGCGCTCGGCAACCTCATCGGCAATGCCGAACGGCACGGCGCCGCGCCGTTCCAGCTGCGCCTGCACGGCGACGGCGGCGATGGCTGGCGCATCGAGGTGCGCGACCACGGCCCCGGCCTGGACCCGGCGCTGGCCGCGCGCGCGCCGCAGCCGTTCGTGCACGGCGGCCACGGCGGCAGCGGATTGGGCCTGGCGATCGTCGAGCGGGTCGCACGCCAGCATCGCGGCCAGTTGCTGCTGCAGCCCATCGCCCCACACGGCCTGTGCGCCGTCCTGCACCTGCGTCCGGCATGAACCCGGCGCGCGCCGACGCACGTACGCGTCGGTCGCGCCACGCCCCTCCTCTCCGTCCTTCATGGAGTGATCCGCATGCACCTGTCCCGCCCCTCGCCCACCCACGGCCTGCTCGCCTTGGTGCTGCTGCTGCCGTTGCTCGCCGCCCCCGTCCACGCCCAGGACGGGCGCCTGCGCGCCCGCCTGCTGCAGCGCCTGGCCACGCGCGACGGCGCCGACGGCGCACGTGCGCCCTTGCCCGCCGGCGCGCAGGTGCTGCGCGACGTCGCCTACGGCCCGGACCCGGCGCAGCGCATGGACGTGTACCTGCCGGCCGGCGCGCGCCAGGCGCCGCTGATCGTGATGGTGCACGGCGGCGGCTGGGCCGACGGCGACAAGGACAACCCCGGCGTGGCCGCCAACAAGGTCGCGCACTGGCTGCCGCAGGGCCACGTGCTGGTGTCGGTGAACTACCGTCTGCTGCCGCAGGCCACGCCGCTCGAGCAGGCAGAAGACGTGGCGCGCGCGGTCGCGCGGATCCAGCAACTCGCGCCGCAGTGGGGCGCCGACCCGGCGCGCCTGGTGTTGATGGGCCACTCGGCCGGTGCACACCTGGTGAGCCTGCTGGACCTGTCGCCGGACCTGCTGGCGCAGGCCGGGGCGCGCCGCCCGCTGGGCACGGTGGCGCTGGACAGCGCGGCGATGGACGTGGAGCAGGTGATGCAGCAGCGGCATCTGCCGCTGTACGACCGCGCCTTCGGCAGCGACCACGGCGACTGGATCGCCGCCTCGCCGTACCACGTGATGGGCGCGAGCGCGCCGCCGCTGCTAGCGGTGTGCTCCAGCCGCCGCGCCGATGCCTGCGCGCAGGCGCGCCATCTGGCCGCCAAGGCCAACGGCCGCGGCATCCGCGTCGAGGTGCTGCCGCAGGACGCCAGCCACGCCGAGATCAACCGCGACCTGGGCCTGCCCTCGGCCTATACCGCGGCGGTGGACGCGTTCCTGCACACGCTGCACTGAGCGTCGCGCATGGCGTCCGTGGCCGGCAAACGCGCTCAGGCCACCATGCACTGCTGCAGCAGCAACGGCAGCGCCACCGCGGCGCTGTCGCGCCAGTGCAGATCCGCGCGTGCCGACAGCGCGCTGGGTTCGGGATTGATCTCGACCACGCAGGCGCCCCGCTCCTTGGCCTGTAGCGGCAGGCTGGCGGCCGGATAGACCAGGCCGGAACTGCCGATCACCAGCACCAGGTCGGCGGCGTCGGCCGCGCTCTGCGCGCGCGCCCACTCCGCCGCCGGCAGCGCCTCGCCGAACCACACCACGCCCGGGCGCACCGTGCCGCCGCAGGCCGCGCACACCGGCGGCGCCAGGCGCTGGCTGGGCGAATGCACGTCCACCGGCGGCAGCAGCCCGCGCCAGGGCTGGCCGCAGTCGCTGCAGCGCAGCGCCGACAGGCGGCCGTGCACGTGCGCGGCGACCTCGCTGCCGGCGCGCTGGTGCAGGTCGTCCACGTTCTGGGTCACCAGGGTGGTGTGGCGGACCTCGGCCAGGCGCGCCAGCGCCAGGTGCCCGCCGTGTGGTTGCGCCTGCGCCACGATCGCCATGCGCCAGCGGTACCAGCCCCAGACCAGGGCGGGGTCGGCACGCCAGGCGTCCTCGGTGGCCAGTTGCTCGGGATCGAAGCGCGACCACAGGCTGTCGTCCTGGCCACGGAAGGTCGGCACCCCGCTTTCGGCGGACATGCCGGCACCGGTCAGCACCAGCAGACGGCGCGCGCCCTGCAGGAAGGCGGCGACGGTCTCGGCGTTGTAGGCGGAACTGAGCATGGCGCGCTCGATTTGATCAAGCTCACACTATTGCACCCCCACGGGGTGGTCTCAATGTGCGTGGCAACACGCGCGGCGCCCACAACGCGAACGGGCGGCCAGTGGCCGCCCGTGGTGTGTCGCCCTGGACCGGCGCAGGCGCCGGCCCGGACATCGCGCTGGCTCAGTCGAGCACGACCAGCTTGACGTCGATGTTGCCGCGGGTGGCGTTGGAGTACGGGCACACCTGGTGCGCCTTCTCCACCAGCGATTCCAGCGTCGCACGCTCCAGGCCCGGCGCGGCGATGCGCAGTTCCACGGCGATGCCGAAGCCGCCCGGGATTTGACCGATGCCGACGTGGCCCTCGATGCTCGTCTCCGCCGGCAGCGCCACCTTCTCCTGCCCGGCGACGAACTTCAGCGCGCCGATGAAGCAGGCCGAGTAGCCGGCCGCGAACAGCTGCTCCGGGTTGGTGCCGTCGCCGCCGGCGCCGCCCAGCTCGCGCGGGGTCGACAGCTTGACGTCCAGCGCCTTGTCCGGGGTGGCGGCGCGGCCGTCGCGGCCCCCGGTGGCGGTGGCAGTGGCGGTGTAGGCGATGGTGGTCGGTGAAGCCATGGTGGTTCTCCTTGGAGGGCGGCGTCGTGGCGCCAGGGGTGTAGGGGGTTGGGTGATCGGGGAAGGGAATCGCTCAGGCCGCGGCCTGCAGCTTGCCGCGCACCTCTTCCAGGTCGTGCTTGAGCCGGGTCAGCTGCTGCAGGTCGCAGGCGACCGCGCACAGCACGCCTTCCGGCACCGCCTGCGCACGCGCACGCAGGGCCTGGCCGTCGGCGGTCAGCGCGATCAGCACGCGGCGCTCGTCCTCGGCGGCGCGACTGCGGGTCAGCAAGCCGACCGCTTCCAGGCGCTTGAGCAACGGGGTCAGCGTGGCCGAATCCAGGAACAGCTTCTCGCCGATGTCCGAGACGCTGCGCTGGTCCTGCTCCCACAGCACCAGCATCACCAGGTACTGCGGATAGGTCAGGCCGAGGTCGCGCAGCAGCCCGCGGTAGAGCTTGTGCATGGCCAGGTTGGCCGAATACAGCGCGAAGCACAGCTGGGTGTCCAGCTTCAGCAGGGCGGTGGCGTCGGGGGGAGTAGTGCGGTCCATGGGCGCCACATTACATAGTGCGCGATTTAATAGCAAGCGATATTTTTACCCCGCCGACTCCTCGCTGAAGCGGGCGCCGCCCTCCCCTCGCGCGGCCAGCGGCGCAGGACGACGCTGCGCGCAACTCGAGGAGCTTCCGCATGCGCGCATCGTTCCTGCTGCTGGCCGCGCTCGGCGCTGCCCCCGCGGCGCCCAAGGCCGTGCCCAACACCCTGCCCGATGGCCCGGTGCTGGTCGGTGCAGGCGCCGACGCGCTGGCCCGCGAAACCCGTCGCCAGTGCCCGGGCGTGCCGACCGACCGGCTCACCCCGGCCGATCTGCTCGACGCCGAGGAGACCTTTCGCGATGGCGTGTCGGCGGCGCAGCGCCAGGCCATGGACCGGCAGTTGCCGCAGGACGGCGCGTCCGGACCCGCCCGCTGCGCGCACAGCGCAGGCGGCGCCGGTTGCCCGGCGGCCGCCTATCTGGAAGAGATCGCCGGCGCGGGCCTGATGCCGCGCTTCGCCGCCGGGCTGTGTGCGCCCGGCGCGGTGCGCTGAGCGCGCGCCGCGGACATCGGCTCTGCGCTCAGACCCGGTGCGCCGCAGCCAGGTACTCGGCGCTCTGCATCTCGATCAGGCGCGAGGCGGTGCGCTCGAACGCACCGGCCAGGCGCTCGCCGGTGTACAGCAGCGGTGGCGGATCCTGCGCGGTGCAGACCAGGTTGACGTGGCGGTCGTACAGTTCGTCGATCAGGTTGACGAAGCGCCGCGCCGCGTCCTCGTTCATGCGGTCGAAGTGCGGGATGCCGCCGAGCAGCACGGTGGTGAATTCGTGCGCGATCTCGATGTAGTCGCTGGGACCGCGCGGGCCTTCGCACAAGGCGACGAAATCGAACCAGACGATGCTCTTGCCGCGCGCGCGCACCGGGATCTTGCGCCCTTCCAGTTCGATGTTGCCGCGGCGCGCCTCGGCATTGCCGGTCAGCGCGCTCCAGCGCTCGCCCAGCCAGGCGTCGCTGTCCTCGGCCAGCGGCGCGCGGTACACCGGCGAACGGGTCAGCGCGCGCATGCGGTAATCCTCGGTGCCCTCGGCGTACAGCTCCACGCAATAGGTCTGCAGCAGGCCGATCGCCGGCAGGAAGCTCTCGCGCTGCAGGCCGTTGAGGTACAGGTTCTGCGGCGCGGTGTTGGAGGTGGTAACCAGGGTCACGCCCTCGGCGAACAGGCGCTCGAGCAGGCGCGACAGCAGCATCGCATCGCCGATGTCGGTGACGAAGAACTCGTCCAGCACCAGCACGCGCAGCCGGCTGCGCCACTCCTGCGCGATCTTCGCCAGCGGATCGCTCTGCCCGGCGTGTTCGCGCAGGCGCTCGTGCACGCCGCGCATGAAGCGGTGGAAATGCGTGCGGTACTTCCGCGCGATCGGCAGACCGTCGTAGAACAGATCGACCAGGAAGGTCTTGCCGCGGCCGACCCCGCCCCAGAAATACAGGCCGCGCACCGGCTCGGGCTTTTTCCAGAACGCCGACAGCCGGTCCAGCCAGCCCTCCTGGTCGCCGTCCACGATCGCGGCATGGATGCGGTCCAGTTCGGCCAGCGCCGCGTGCTGGGCCGGATCGTCGCGCCAGTCGCCGCGCGCCACGCCCTCGGCGTAGCGCTGCGACGGCAATGCCGCCGCGCTCACGCCTGTGCCGCCGGCAGCCAGGCCTTGACCGCGTGCTGCAGGGCACCGCGCAGGTCGATCAGCTTGCGATGGAAGAAGTGGCTGGTGTCGGGCATGCGCACCAGTTCCGGCTGTGCCTCCAGGGTCTCCAGCCAGTCGTACACGGCCTGCGGATCGACGATCTCGTCGGCCTCGCCCTGGATCACCAGCCACTGCGGCGGCGGCGCCATGCCGGAAAAATCCCAGCGTCCGGCCGGCGGCGCGATCGAGATCAGCACCTGCGGCTGCAACGCGGCGCTGGCGCGCAGCGAGACGTAGGCGCCGAAGCTGAAACCGGCCAGCCACAGCGCGTCGTACGGACGCTGATCGCGCACCCAGGCGGCCACCGCGGCCAGGTCCTGCTGCTCGCCGTCGCCGTGGTCGAAGCTGCCGGCGGACGCGCCGACGCTGCGGAAGTTGAAGCGCACCACGCGCACGCCCAGCTCGCGCAGCGCGCGCGCGACCATGGTCACCACCTTGTTGTGCATGCTGCCGCCCTCGGTGGACAGCGGATGACAGACGATGGCGGTGACCGGCAGCGCGGCGACGTCGGCGTCGGGCAGATCGACCGCGGCCTCGATCGGGCCGGCGGGGCCTTGCAGCGTCAGTGCGCCGGAAGCGGTGGGGAAAGCGGGAGAGGTCATGCGGTCATAATACCGGGGCTGGGTCGCGGCCACATGCCGAAGCGGTGCACGCAGCGTTCTTTTTCCTCCCGATCCGGATCCTGCGTGTGGTCTTCGTCCTGTTGAGTGTGGTGTGCAGCGTGCTGGTCTCGGCGCTGCTGAAGCTGGCGCCGCAGCGGCGCATCGACCTGGCCCAGGCGGTGACCTGGAACTACCTGGCGGCGCTGCTGCTGTGCACCGCCCTGCTGCAGCCGCCGCTGGTCGCGCTGGGCGATGCGCACACGCCGTGGGTGTCGCTGCTGGCGCTGGGCGTGTTGCTGCCGAGCCTGTTCCTGGTGCTGGGCCGCGCGGTGGCCAACGCCGGCATCGTGCGCACCGACGCGGCGCAGCGGCTGTCGCTGCTACTGTCGCTGGCGGCGGCCTTCCTCTGGTTCGGCGAACGCGCCAACGGCGCCAAGCTGGCCGGCCTGGCGCTGGGCCTGCTGGCGATCGCCGGCATCGTGCAGCGGCCGCAGGCGGCCGCGCACAGCACCGCACGCACCACGCCGTGGCTGCTGCTGGTGTGGGTCGGCTTCGCCGCGATCGACGTGCTGCTCAAGCGCATCGCCCAGGCCGGCACGCCGTTCGCCGCCTCGCTGCTGGTCGCCTTCGCGCTGGCCTTCGTGCTGCTGCTGGGCGTGCAACTGTGGCGCCACCTGCGCGGCACCGCGCCGTTGGCCTGGCGCAACCTCGGCGCCGGCCTGCTGCTGGGCGCGATCAACTTCGGCAACATCCTGTTCTACGTACGCGCGCACCAGGCCCTGCCGGACAGCCCGGCGAGCGTGTTCGCGGCGATGAACCTGGGCGTGATCGGCCTGGGCACGCTGCTCGGCATCGCCGTGTTCGGCGAACGCACCAACCGCTGGAACCGCCTCGGCCTGCTGCTGGCGGTACCGGCGATCGTCCTGATCGCGATGGGCGCGCGCGGCTAGCCTACAGCGCTCCTGCGCATCGACGCGCGACGTCCGCATCCCACCCGCCTCAGCGCATCCAGGCTGGAGACGGACAGCCGCACATCGGGCAACGGCACCGGAATCACACTGGGGCGCCCTGGCGCAGGCAACGAACCCTCAGCGCCCGCACCCCGCTCTTACGATTCCCCAATCCCGATTCCCGACTCCCAGCCCCTCAACGCCTCCACACCGGAAACGGATCCTCCAAGCCCTGCCACACCACCGGCCCCTGCCGCAGTTCGGCATCGTCGAGCAGGCAGGCATCGAGTTCGGCACGCACCCGCGCCTCGTCCAGGCCGACGCCGATCACCGCCAGTTCCTGGCGGCGATCGCCCCACAGCGGATGCCACATCGCCCGCAGCGCCGCGTACTCGCGCGCATCGCCGACCTCCTCGGCCTGCGGCGGCGGCGCATTCCAGCACGCGGTCTGCTGGCGCTGCCAGCCGAGCTCGGTGTACGGCAGCGGCGATGGCGGCAGCGCCAGCGGCGTGTCCAGCAGGCCGCGGTCCACGCGCTCGCGCGCCGCGTACCAGAAGCCGGCGGCCTGGGTCTGGGTGGCTGCGCCGACGATGGACAGTTCGCCGACCCAGTCCATGCGGCTGGCCAGCCAGAAGAAGCCCTTGCTGCGGATCACGTCGCGCAGGCCACGTTGCGCCAGTCGCGCGAAGCGCAGCGGATGGAACGGCCGGCGCGCGCGATAGACGAAGCTTTCGATGCCGAACTGCTCGGTCTCCGGCGCGTGCTCGCCGCGCAGCGCCTGCATCCAGCCCGGCGCCAGCTGCGCGCGCACGAAGTCGAAGCGGCCGGTATCCAGCACCAGCTCCAGCGGCACGTCGCCACGGCTGGCCTCGACGATGCGCGCATCGCGGTTGAGCGCGCGCAGCACCGCGCGGGTACGGTCGAGGGTGGCCGCATCGGCCAGGTCGGCCTTGCTGATGACGATCACGTCGGCGAACTCGATCTGCTCCACCAGCAGGTTGACCAGCCCGCGATCGTCGTCGTCCCCGGCCTGCAGGCCGCGGTCGGCCAAGCGCTCGGCCGAGCCGAAGTCGCGCAGGAAGCTGACCCCGTCGACCACGGTGAGCATGGTGTCCAAGCGCGCGACGTCGGCCAGGCCGCGACCGTCGGCATCGCGCACGGCGAAGGTCGCCGCCACCGGCATGGGCTCGGAGATGCCCGTGGATTCGATCAACAGGTAGTCGTAGCGGCCGCTCTCGGCCAGGCGCTGCACCTCCTGGCGCAGATCGTCGCGCAGGGTGCAGCAGATGCAGCCGTTGCTGAACTCGACCAGGGTCTCTTCGGTGCGGCTGAGCGCGGCACCGCCGTCGCGGATCAGCGCCGCGTCGATGTTGACCTCGCTCATGTCGTTGACGATCACCGCCACCCGGCGCCCATCGCGGTTGTGCAGCACGCGGTTGAGCAAGGTGGTCTTGCCGGCGCCAAGGAAGCCGGACAGCACGGTGACAGGGAGGCGGCGATCGGAAACGGCAGCGTTGGACATGGCGGGCATCGGCGCGGAGGCGTGGCGGGCTGGAAATGTTACTATATAACACTTGATGCATTGGAGTGGACGTCATGAAATCCCTGCCGCAATCCTTCTTCGACGCCTCGGCGATGGTGTTGTCCGGGCTGTGCCTGCTGCACTGCCTGGCGTTGCCGTTGCTGGCCGCGGCGCTGCCGTTGTTCGGCGTCTGGGCCGAGGCCGAGTGGGTGCACGTGGTGTTCGTGGCGATCGCCGCGCCGTTGGCGGGGCTGGCACTGTGGCGCGGGCACCGGCGCGACGCGCTGCCCTGGCCGCTGTGGACGCTGGCGGCGCTGGGCCTGCTCGGTCTGCTGGCCGGCGCCTTCGGCATTCCCGACGAGGCCAGCGAGACCGCGATGACGGTGTGCGGCAGCCTGGCGTTGGCCAGTGCGCATCTGTGGAACTGGCGCCGGCACCGGCGGCGTTGCCGGCATTGAGCACGGGCGCACACGCACGCTATGCCGCATGGCGCATGACGTGCGGTCGCCGAACGGCAACATGATCAAGGCGCGGTTTGCTGTGGCTGTCGCCTTGGCAGCTGCCGTTGCCTTTGCAGTTGCCGTCGCTTTGGCAGTTGTTGCTGTTGCTCTGGTTGTTGCTCTGGCTTTTGACTTACCGGGTTCCCTTCCGCAGCGGCGGATGGACCGGGGAAAAACCCGAAGGGCGGCGTACATGGATGTACGCCGTTCGCGGCAGGGGCAGGATGCCCCTTCCGCGAATCCCCGGTGCATCCGCGGACCCGGAGCGCGCAGCGCGGAGGGCGCAAGGCAGGGCGCGCTTTCTTTTGGTTACCTTTTCTTTGCGCGAGCAAAGAAAAGTAACTCGCC
>NZ_JAQJCQ010000023.1:0-57978 GCF_038442435.1 Xanthomonas protegens
CACGACGGGCATTTTTCGACGGCACATCCATGTGCCGGCGAAAAACGACGCGCATCCTGCGCGTCGCCCTTCGGGTACTCGCCCGCCGCGGCTGCCGCGCCGAGGGGACCCCGGTAAATCAACAGCCAAAGCAACAGCCAAAGCCAAAGCCAAAGCCAAAGCAAGAGCAAGAGCAAAGCGAAGGCACGTCCGCTACGGATACGGCGTCACCCGCTGCAATCCAACAGCCATTCCACTCTGCGCTGCTGCTGTGCGCGGTGGCAAAAAAGTTCAGGCACAAAAAACCCGGCCGAAGCCGGGGTTTTTGTGCTGCCTAAGTGCAGGCGACTCAACGACCGCCGCGCCACTCCGGGACCGGCATCGCGTCCACCGGTACCGTCGGATTGGTTTCTTCCTCGCGCAGATAGGCTGGCAGATCGTCGTCCTGACGCTTGTGCCCGCGCATGTCGCTCTCGATCTGATAGTTGCGGCGCTGCAGCCACGCATCGCGGGTCAGCTGATACTCGTCCGGCGCCTGGTCGCGCAGACTGTCCAGCGACAGCAACTGCGCGCGCGTGTCGACCAACTGCAGGCCCTGCAGGCCGATGCGCACCCGGTCCTCCTCGATCTGCTGCAGTGGTGACAGCGGCGCGTCGCCGACCAGGCCGAACGCATCGCGCACCGTGCGCGGGCCGAACAACGGCAGTTCCAGGTAGCGCGAGCGGCGCCAGCCCCACACGCCCAGGGTCTGGCCGAAGTCCTCGCTGCGCCGCGGCAGGTTGGCGTCGGTGGCCGGGTCGAAGATGCCGCCGATGCCCAGCGTGCTGTTGATCAGGAACCGGCTCAGGGTCTGCCCCGCCTGCAGCGGACGGCCCTGCAGCAGCTGGTTGACCATGGTCAGCGGCGAACTGAGGTTGTCGAAGAAGTTGGTCACGCCCAGCCGCACCGGCCGCGGCACCACGTTGACGTAGGCGCGCGCCAGCGGCCGCGCCACGCCACGATCGACCACGTTGTTGAAGGCATGCACCTTGCGGTTGAACTTCTCCCACGGATCGTAGCTCTGCGGTGCAGGCACGCCCTCCGGCAGGGTCGGATCGGCGACCGGGTTGTACGGGTCGCCGCCGTACAGCGCGGCGTAGTCGTCCTCGGCCGAGGTCGGCGTGCCGTTGGCCGACCCGGCGCCCGGGGCAGCACTCGCCGGCGGCATCGCCGCCGGCGCGCTTGCCGATGCCGGCGCGGCGCCGGTGTCCATGCCGGTGGCGCTGTCCGCGGTCGCCGCTGCGGCGTGCGCATCGGGAGCCGCGGCGCTGTCGCCGGCGGCCGGCGCGGTCTGTGCCACCGGCGGCGGGGGCGGTGGCGGCGTGCGCTTGGGCGCGCCAGCACAGGCGCCCAGGGCGGCGGCCAGGGTCAGGGAGGTGAGGATACGCAGCACGTTCATGTGTCAGCTCGCCGCAGGGGGAGAGTGGAAGTCCAGGGTCGAGGCCAGCCGGTAGGCGGCGCTCAGGTCGGTCAGGCCGGCCGGGGCGCCATGGATGGCGACCTCGGCCTGGCCCTGGGCGCGCAGGCGCGCGGCGAGTTCGGCGAGCAGCGCCAGACCGGCGCTGTCCACCCGCGAGACGGCCTGCAGGTCCAGCGCGCGTGCGCCTGGCAGCGCGCGCAGCGCTGCCGGCCACAGCGCGGTGGCCGCCGCACGGTCGAGCACGCCGCTCAGCGCGAGCGTGTCGCCGTCGCGGCGCAGTTGCGGCGCATCACTTGCCACTGTTGCCCGCCGGTGCCGCCTGCAGCGTGCCGTTGCGCAGCTCGGCCGCGACCTCGGGGATCGACTTGTTGCGCAGCGGGGTATCGAACTGGTTGCGGAAGGTCTGCACGTAGGACACGCCCTCGACCATCACGTCGAAGATCTTCCAGCCGGCGCCGGTGTTGCGCAGCAGGTAGTCCACCGGCACCGGGTCGCCGCCGCTGCGCAGCAGCTCGGTGGAGACCTTGACGCCGCGGCCGCCCGGCAGCGGGGTTTCCGACTTCACCCGCACCTGCGGCTTGCCTTCGAAGGTCAGCAGCGAGGTGCCGTAGCGCTGCATCAGGTTGTCGGCCATCGCGTCGCCGAACAGCTTGACGTCGGCGTCGGAGGCGCCGCGGCCGTGCACGCCCAGCACCAGGCGGGCGGCGTAGTCGCGGTCGAAGGACTTGTTCATCTCGCTGTCGATGAACTGGCGCAGCGCGGTGGGATTGCTCTTGAACTCGCTGCGGCGCTGTTCCAGCGTGGTCAGGATGCGCGTGCTGTTCTCCAGCACCACCTTGCTGGCCGAACCGGCCTGGGTGGCGGCGGCGGCCGGCGCGGCGGCCTGGGCCAGGGCGGCGGAGGGGGCGGCCACGGCCAGCGCGGCGGCGAGAGCGGCGGAAAGCAGTTTGATCGTCATGGCTTGGGTTCCGTTGCGGGCGTGGTGGGATCGGCCGAGGGTGCGGCAGCGGGTGTTGCGTTCTTGTCGCCGCCGGCACTGCCGCCGCCGAACATGTACTTGCCGACCAGCTGGATCAGGTCCACAGCCGGCTGGGTGAAGGCGATTTCCTGGCCGGGCTTGAGCGTGTCGGGGTCGCCACCGGGCTGCAGGCCGACGTAGCTCTCGCCCAGCAGGCCGCTGGTCAGGATCGCCGCCGAGGTGTCGGCTGGCAGGTCCTTGTATTTGTCGTCGATGGACAGGGTCACCACCGAGTCGAACTTGGTCGGGTCCAGGTCGATCTTGGCGACCTGGCCGATGATGACGCCGCCGATCTTCACCGGTGCCTGCGCACGCAGCTGGCCGATCTGCGAGAAGCGCGCGACCAGGTCGTAGCGGTGGCCGCCGAAGCCCCACTGGCGGTTGGTGGAAGCCAGCGCCAGCACCAGCAGCGAGGCCAGGCCCAGCAGCAGGAAGGCGCCGACGGCGAACTCGAGACGGGGACCACGGAGAGCCATAACGTGTCTACCTTGTTGATTCAGCGTGGCCGCGGCGCCAGTGCCGCGACCGGAATGTTGCCGCGGAGCCTGCCGTCGCCGGCCGGACCCGCGTTGGCGCCGCTCAGCGGAACAGCAGCGCCGACATGACGAAGTTGAACATCAGCACCAGCAGCGAGGCGTTGACCACGGCGCGGGTGGTGGCCACCGAAGTGCCCTCGATGGTCGGCTCGGCATGGAAGCCGACATAGGCCGCGACCAGCGCCGCCGTGCCGCCGAACACCGCCGACTTCAGCATCGCCACGCCGAAGTCGTCCCAGAAATCCACGCTGCTCGACAGCGCCGACCAGAACGTGCCGCGGTCCAGGCCGAGTGCCGCCACCGCCTCGAAGTAGCTGGCGCTGATCGCCAGCGAGCAGAAGATGCCGGTCAGCAGCGGCACGGTCAGCACCGCCGCCCAGAAGCGCGGCGCCACCGCCTTGGCCACCGGGTCGATCGCCATCAGTTCCAGCGCCTTGATCTGGTCGGTCGCACGCATCAGGCCGAGTTCGGCGGCGATGGAACTGCCGGCGCGGCCGATGAACAGCAGCGCGGTCAGCACCGGCGCCAGCTCGCGGTACAGCGACAGGCCGAGCAGCGTGGACAACGCATCGGAGGCGCCGTAGGTCTGCAGCGTGCGGTAGCCCTGCAGGGTCAGCACCAGGCCGACGAAGGCGCCGCCCACCGCGATGATCGGCAGCGAGCGCGCGCCGACCTTGTAGATCTCGCGGATCAGCTCGGCGAGCAGGTCGCGGGTCGGCAGCGAGCCGCGCAGCACGGTCAGGAAGAACAGCCCGGCGCGGCCCAGGGAACGGATCGGGGCAACGATGGCCATCAGGCGGCGCTCCGCGCGCGCTGCGGCGCATCGAACGGGATCGGGCCGTCGGGACGACCGTGCAGGAACTGCTGCAGCAGCGGGTCGGTGCTGGCCTGCAATGCCTGCGGGGTGCCGGCGAAGACCACGCCGCCGTTGGCGATGGCCACGGCCTGGTCGCAGATCGGCAGGGTCTCGTGGACGTGGTGGCTGACGATGATGCTGGTCAGGCCCAGGGTGTGGTTGAGGCGCTGGATCAGGCTCATGATCACGCCGGAGGCGATCGGATCCAGGCCGGTCAGGGGTTCGTCGTAGATCATCAGCGGCGGATCCAGGGCCAGCGCCCGCGCCAGCGCCACGCGCCGCGCCATGCCGCCGGACAGCTCGCGCGGCCAGGCGTCGGCAGCGGCCAGCAGGCCCACCGCATGCAGCTTCAATGCGACCAGCCGCTGCAGCACCGGCTCGGGCAGGCGGGTGTGGGCGCGCAATGGCAGCGCCACGTTCTCGGCCACGCTCAGGTCGGTCAGCAGGCCGTTGCCCTGCAGCAGCACGCCAATGCTCTTGCGCGTCTCGCGCAGCGCACGGCTGCCGCGCGGCAGCGGCTTGCCGAACACCTGCAGCGTCCCCGCGGCCGGCACCAGCTCGCCGGTCAGCGCCGCCAGCAGCGTGGACTTGCCGCTGCCGGAGGGGCCGAGCACCGCGGTGATGCTGCCGCGCGGCACGCTCAGCGAGACGTCGCGCAGGATCGCCCGGCCGCCGCGGTCGATGCGCACGCCCGACAACTGCACCAGATTGGATTCGGAAGACGCCATCGCGACCTTTAACGAAAATACAACATAGGATCGATCCGTTCGGCTGAACTTAACCGAACTGGCCCGTGCAGTATTGTGGCACTGCGCGGGCCGGTGTGCGCGCCCGCTTCGCCCCGTTCATGCAACAGCGTGTCATACGGCCGCGCATTGGCCGCCGGCGACGCCGCACATCGCCTCGGGATGGCCGCCACCGCGCCAGCGCCGCGCAGCTGCACTTGAGGTGTGGACAAAGGGCGGTGTGGACAAATGCCCGCACAGCGCTTGTGCGCGTCGCGACGGCACGCGACGATGCCGGCATGGCGCCCGTGCCGAACCACACCTGGAGTCAAGGATGGAGCTGTTGAGCTTGGAACACTTCGCAGGAAGCGTGAACGAGACGTTCTCGGCGCAGTTGAACGAAGGCGAGGTCGCATTCGTGCTGGTCGAAGCGCGGCCGCTGCCGACGCCGCCCGCGGCGCGGCGCGCGCCGTTCTCGCTGCTGTTCCGCAACGGCTCGGCGTTCCTGTTTCCGCAGCAGACCTACCAGATGCGCCATCCGCGCTTGGGCGAGATCGGTATCTTCCTGGTGCCGGTCGCGCGCGAACGCGACGGCTTCCTGTATCAGGCGGTGTTCAACTGACGCGCGCGGCCGGCTTCGTGCCGGCGCCATCCCAGCGCATGGCCAGATGGGTCTGGCCGGCCTCGCCAGCGACAAAGCCCAACTGCGCGTAGAGCCGCTGCGCTGCGGGATTGGCATGCAGCACGTGCAGCGTCAGTGCGCGCCCATCCGCATGCGCGAGCGCCTGTGCCTGCGCGATCAGCGCGCCGCCGATGCCGTGGCTGCGGCAGTCCGGCAGCAGGCTGATATCGACCAGGACGTGCGGATCCGTGCTGCGGTCCAGATACAGCCTGCCCAGCCGCGCGTGCGCGTCTTCCACGATCAGGAAGTCCGCGCCGGGAAAGTGCTGCAGATAGTGCGCATGCTGCAAGGCGAACTGCTGGTCGAGAAAGGCGCGCTTGGCTGGCTCCGGCCAGGGGACTGCGGCCAGTTCGTCGCGCCGCGTGCTGGCGTACAGGTCGCGTAGCCAGTCCAGGTCCGCGGCCTGTGCTGCGCGCAGGACGATGCCGCGCGCCCGCAATGCGGGCGGCGCGGCGAGCCCGGCGTCCCGTTGCGGAAAGCCGGGCGACGCGGCGATCGACATCATGTCCTCAGTTGAAGACCGGATAGTTGCCCTGCAACGCGATGCAGAAGTTCACCGCCAGATACGGCTGCCGGTTCTCGTGCGCCTGGCCGATGCCGGTGGGCATCAACATGGTCGGGGAGAACTGCGTGTTCGGCGCGACCGCCAGGAACGGGCGTTCGGTATTCACGTTCAGCGTCGACAGGGCGACACCGCTCGCAGGCGAAGCGGTTTTCTTCGTGCCATCCGGCTGCGAGGCAGCAGTGACCCCGTGCTGGTGCATGGGGATCTGCGTGCTCTGCAGGCTGACCGATGCCGAGCCGAAGTTGCTGCCCAGCGTGTGCGGCGTCAGGCCCGGCCCCGCGCCCTGCTGGCAACCGGCGCGCGTGACGAAATTCGGCAGTTGGAACGTGGTGGTGCCATTGCCGCCGTAGGCCACGCCGAGCAGGGAATACAGTACGGTGTTCTGCGTGATCGGCAGGGTGGCGCCGTTGCACAACGCCCAGCCGTACGGGTTGTAGTCGAAGCCGAACAGCTGGATTTCGCCGATATAGGGTTCGGTCATGAGCGGATTCCTCCGATGAGCGGATGCGTGCCGCGGCCGTGTCGGCGCGGCGCAGAGGTCAGGCCTGTTGCGGGAAGATGCCGGTGGTGGCGATGCAGTACTGCACGGTCAGCGTCGGCATGACGTTGTCGTGCGGTTGGTTGCCGCCAGCGAAGGACGTGCTTTGCGGCGACAGCGACAGCATCGTGGCGCCGGTGACGTCGCTTGCATAGAACTGGCTACCGTTGACCGCGGCCGGCAACAGCCCGGCGGGCGCGGTGGTGGTGGCCGCGGCGGTGGTGGCCTGCGCGGTATGCGTGTGTGCCGGCATCTGCAGCTCCGTCAATGTCACCGTCTCGGTGCCTGCGCGCTGGGCGAGCGGGTAGTTGCTCAGGCCCGGTCCCTGACCCTGGTGGATCGGCAGGCGACCACGCAGATCCGGCACGCCGAAGGTGCTGGTGCCGTTGCCACCGTAGGCAGTGCCGAGCAGGACGTACAACGGTTCGTATTCGGAGATCTGCAGCAGCGAGCCGTCGCACGCCTGCCAGCCCTGGGGCGTACGGCCGAAGCCGAACATGCGGATTTCGCCGATGAAGGGAGTACCCATGAGATGCTTCCTGGTCGATGAGGCGCCACGCGCACGACTGTGCGCGGCGTGCCCGGATGCGGATGCGCCTAGCTGCGCGAAGGGAAGATGCCGGACAGCGCGATGCAGAAATTGATCGTGGTGTACGGCTGCACGTTCGGATGCGCCTGGCCGCCGCCGCTATTGGCGATGGTGGACTGCGACAGTGGCACCGTTGCCCCTGGCGCAGCGTACAGCGCGTGCGGAGTTCCAGTAGGGATGTAGTTGTTGGCGAACAGGCGGCCGGTCGGTATGCGGTTGTCACCGTTGGCGCTGCTGCAAGTCATCAGGTGGGTATGCGGGGGCAGGTTGTCGCCTACCAGCGTCACCGTCTCCGCGCCGGCGGCCTGGCCCATCGGCACCGCAGGCGGCTGCCACGCCGGGTCGGCCGATGGCCCGTAGCCTACCGGCGTGCGTCCGCGCATGTCCGGCAAGCCGAAGGTGGTTTTGCCGTCGCCGCCGAAGCGGGTGCTGAGCAGACTGAACAGGGCCTGGTTCTGATTGATCGGCAGCAATTGCCCGTTGCACTGCGCAAAATATTTTGGCGCAAACGCGAAACCGGTCAGCATGATCTGACCGATGAAGAACTCGCTCATGCGGATCTCCCCCCGGAGTGGATGGCGGCAGACCTCGTGTCTGGCGCCAGACTACTTAATCACGACTTCGGCGACTTGCAAGCGACGATTTCGCTGAACCAGACAGACGTGACGCATTTGTTGCTTTACGCGGCGTCGAATTTGCTGTTCCAATGGCCGCGCGACGCGCACGGCCGATGCTTGCTGGGCCGATGTTCCGCGAAGTCCGAGGCACCAGGATGGCTGCCAGCGCCCATGGGGTGGCGCGTTTTGGGGGAATCGAAATATGTCTACAAAATGCTCCGCATCGAGCGGCGTGCGACGGATGTTGCGTTGGCTGATGGCGCTGCTGTTGATGACGACGTCGCAGGTTTGCATGGCTTTGTACTGCCCGTCGCCTAAAACCGCGACCGTGAACCAGGGCCAATCGGTGACGTTCGACGTCAGCGACTGCGACGGGACCTCGAACGGTGGCATGACCGATCCTCTTGTGCAGCCTGCGCACGGCAGTTTCGTGCTCAGCCAGCAGTCCGGTCCTGGCACGCAGACGGTGACCTATACCAACAACGGGGACGGCGCGACCTCGGACTCGTTCTACCTGCTGGACGAGGACAACAACCAGGTCGTCTTCAACATCACCATCAACCCCTCGCGCACCGCCAGCATCGCCGTTTCGCCGTCCAGCGCCAACGAGGACAGCGGGACGGCCTTCGTCTACACGGTGACGCTGAGCCAGACCAACAGTTCGGCGACCACGGTGAACCTGACCCGGAGCGGCACCGCGACCAGCGGGACCGACTACACCGGCGCGGTCAGCAGTGTCGTGGTGCCGGCCAACACGACGTCCGCCAGCTTCAGCGTCACCCCGGTCGCCGACACGACGGTGGAGCCGGACGAGACGGTGATCTTCCAGGTGGCAAGCGGTAGCGGCTACTCGATCGGCAACCCGTCCAGCGCCACCGCCACCATCGTCAACGACGACTATCCCTCGGCGAGCATTGCGGTGTCGCCGGCCAGCGTGGCCGAGGATGGCAGCGCCAATCTGGTCTACACCGTCACCCTGAGCCAGCCATCGCCGTCGGCGCTCTCGATCGGTTTCAGTGTGGGCGGGACCGCGACGTCCGGTACCGATTACGCCGCGGTCAACTCGCCGCTGGTGATTGCAGCCGGGCAGACCAGCGGCACCATCACCGTCGATCCCACCCCCGACAGCACCGTCGAACCCGACGAGACCGTGGTGATCAGCCTCAACGCGGGCAGCGGCTACACGGTGGGCTCGCCGTCCAGCGCCACCGGCACCATCCTCAATGACGACCAGCCGGCGCTGACGATCAACGACGTGTCGCAGAACGAAGGCAATGCCGGCAACACCGCGTTCACCTTCACCGTCTCGCTCAGCCAGCCGGCCGGTAGTGGCGGGGTCAGCTTCGACATCGCCACCGCCGACGGTACCGCGACCGCGGGCACCGACTACGTCTCCTCCAGCGTGAACGGGCTGACCATCCCGGCCGGCAGCAGCAGCGCCACCTTCACCGTGCAGGTGATCGGCGACACGCTCAACGAGCCCAACGAAACCTTCTTCGTCAACGTCACCAATGTCAGTGGTGCCACGGTCGCCGACGGGCAGGGCCAGGGCACGATCGTCAACGACGATGCGGTGCCGGCGCTATCGATCGGCGATGTCAGCGTCGCCGAAGGCAACAGCGGCACCACCACGGCGACGTTCCCCGTCACTCTCAGCGCCG
The DNA here is from genome assembly GCF_038442435.1 of Xanthomonas protegens. Taxonomy (NCBI): domain Bacteria; kingdom Pseudomonadati; phylum Pseudomonadota; class Gammaproteobacteria; order Lysobacterales; family Lysobacteraceae; genus Xanthomonas; species Xanthomonas protegens. The sequence continues at coordinate 9,226 of NZ_JAQJCQ010000023.1, forward strand.
CCAGCGGCCAGACCGTCACGGTCAACTACGCGACCGCCGACGGCAGCGCCAATGCCGGCAGCGACTATGTCGCCCGCTCCGGCACGCTGACCTTCGCGCCCGGCACCACGACGCAGAACGTGGCCGTCACGGTCAACGGCGATACCACCGTCGAGCCGGACGAAACCTTCACCGTGAACCTGTCGGGCGCCAGCAACGCCACCATCGCGCGTGCCACCGCGACCGGCACCATCCTCAATGACGATGCGGTGGTGACGATCTCGCCGACGTCGCTGCCGGCGGCCACCGCCGGCACCAGCTACAGCCAGACCCTGAGTGCCAGTGGCGGAACCGCACCGTATGGCTTCGCGATCACCACCGGCACATTGCCGGTGGGGATGCTGCTGAGTTCCGCCGGCGTGCTGTCCGGCACGCCCAGCGGCAGCGGCAGCTTCAATTTCACCGTGTCCGCGACCGACAGCGGCGCGTCGCCCATCAGCGGTAGCCGTGCCTACACGTTGACGGTGGCGGCGCCAACCGTGTCGCTGCCGGCGACGACCCTGCCCAACGGCACCGCCGGCCAGGCCTACAGCGCGGCGATCACCCAGGCCAGCGGCGGCATCGCGCCGTACACCTATGCGGTCACGGCCGGCGCCTTGCCGGCGGGCGTGACCGTCAACAGTGCGACCGGTGCGCTCAGCGGCACGCCCACCGTGACCGGCAATTTCAGCTTCACCCTGGTCGCGACCGACAGCACCTCCGGCACTCCGGGCCAGGCGGCGCGCAGCTATACGCTGGCGATCGTGGCGCCGACCCTGACCGTCGCCCCGTCCACCCTGCCGTCCGGGACCGCGGGCACCGCCTACAGCCAGACGCTGAGCACCAGCGGCGGGACGGCCCCCTACACCTATGCGCTCAGTTCCGGTGCCTTGCCTGCGGGCCTGAGCCTGAGCAGCGCCGGTGTCCTATCCGGCACCCCGACCGTGGCCGGCAGTTTCACCTTCGTCGTCGGCGTCACCGATGCCGGCAGTTTCGGCGGCTCGCACGCCTACACCCTGTCCATCGCCTCGCCGACCCTGGCCATCACCCCGCCGACGTTGCCGGCAGCGGCGATCAACGCCAGCTACAGCCAGGCGCTGAGCACCAGCGGCGGCACCGCGCCGTACAGCTATGTGCTCAATGCGGGCGCCTTGCCGAGCGGGATGAGCCTGAGCGCGGGCGGCGTGCTGTCCGGTACGCCGACCACGGCCGGCAACTTCGCGTTCACCGTGGACGTGACCGACGCCAACGCCTTCACTGCGGCGCAGGCGTTCACCCTGACCGTGGCCTCGCCGACGCTGACGCTGTCGCCGCCGGCGCTGCCGGCCGGCACCGCGGGCAGCGCCTACAGCCAGGCGCTCAGCGCCACCGGCGGTACCGCGCCCTACAGCTACAGCCTCGCCACCGGCGCGCTGCCGGCCGGGCTGAGCCTGAGCGCCGCCGGCGTACTGTCCGGTACCCCGACCCAGGCGGGCAGTTTCGTCTTCACCGCCACCGTCACCGACAGCACCGCCGGCGTCCCCGGCCAGGCCAGCCGCAGCTACACGCTGAGCATCGCCGCGCCGACCCTGACCCCGGGGCAGCCGACTTTGCCTGCCGGCACCGCGGGCACGGCGTACAACCAGACCCTGAGCACCAGCGGCGGCACCGCGCCGTACAGCTACAGCGTGGTCAGCGGCGCGCTGCCGGCCGGGATGAGCCTGACCACGGCGGGCGTGCTGTCCGGCACGCCGAGCGCGGCCGGCAGCTTCGCCTTCAGCATCAAGGTGAGCGACGCCAACGGCTTCTCGGCCACGCAGGCCTACACCCTGACCATCGCCTCGGCGGTGCCGGCACCGGTGGCGGCGAACGACACCGGCGCCACCCTCGTCGATACCGCGCTGACCCTGGCGGTCACCGGCAACGACACCGGCAGCATCGACAGCATCGCCATCGCCACGGCGCCCAGCCACGGCACGGCGACCGTCGATGGCGTGCGCCTGGTGTACACGCCGGCGCCGGGCTACGTGGGCGTGGACAGCGTGCACTACACCGCCATCGGCGCCGGTGGCAGTTCGGCGCCGGTGGTGGTCACCATCACCGTCAATGCCCGCCCCATCGCGGTGTCGGTGACGGTGCCGGCGGTGACCGGGCAGGCGCAGACCCTGGACGTCACCCGCGACGCCTCCGGCGGTCCGTTCGTGGCGGCCGCCGTGGTCGCGGTGCTGCCGGCCAATGCCGGTACCGCCACGATCACCCGCGCGGCCGCGAAGGCTGCGGGCGTGCCGACCGCGGCCGCGGACGACGGCCCGGGCTTCATGCTGACCTTCGTGCCGAACCCGGCCTTCTCCGGCAACGCCACGGTGCGCTTCACCCTGTCCAACGCGTATGCGACCTCGGCCGAGGCGGACATCGTGTTCATGATCGCGCCGCGCCCGGATCCGACCCAGGATGCGCAGGTGCGCGGCCTGATCGACGCGCAGGCCGAGTCGACCCGGCGCTTCGCCAAGGCGCAGATCGACAACTTCCAGCGCCGCCTGGAGGCGACCCACCGGGGTGCGCGTGGCTTCGACAACGGCGTGAGCTTCCAGGCCGGCTCGCAGTGCCGCCAGCGCGACCGCACGCTGCAGAGCGATCGCAACCTGGACGCGCAAGCGTGCGATCCGGCCAACCGCGACCTGCGCGACGGCGCCATGGACGGCGGCGCCGACACCGCGTCGGCGGCACCACGCGATGCCACTGCGGCAGGCGATCTCGGCCTGTGGGTGGGTGGTGCGATCCGCTCCGGCAGCCTGGACAAGCAGTCGCAGCGCGCCGGCGTGGATTTCCAGACCGATGGCCTGAGCCTGGGCGCCGATTACCGCGTCTCCTCGTCCTTCGCATTGGGCGCGGGCGTGGGCTTCGGCCGCGACGACAGCGATGTCGGCCGCGACGGCAGCCGCAGCAAGTCGACCGCGTACACGCTGGCGCTGTATGCCAGCTATCACCCGGGCCAGACGCTGTTCTTCGACACCCTGGTCGGCTACCAGCTGCTGTCCTACGACCTGCGCCGCTACGTCACCGACAACGGTGCGCTGGCCGAAGGCGACCGCAGCGGCCACCAGTGGATCGCGTCGCTGTCGGCCGGTGCCGACCTGCAGCGCGGCGATTGGCAGATCACCCCGTACGCGCGGGTGGATGCCGCGCGCGCCACGCTGGACGCCTACAGCGAAGCGGCGATGGCGCCGTATGCGCTGCGCTACGAAGACATGGACGTGGCCACCACCACCGGCAACCTCGGCCTGCGCCTGGAATGGCGCCGGCAGATGACCTGGGGCCGGCTGACCCCGCAGTTCCGGCTCGAGTACCAGCACGACTTCCAGGGCCGTGGCGACGCCACGCTGGGCTATGCCGACATCGTCGGCGGCACCCTGTACCGCACCGGGCAGAGCGTGTACGACCGCAACCGGCTGATGTTGGGCGTGGGCGTGGTGTTCAGCACCGACCAGGGCCTGTCCACGCGCGTGGAATACCGCGGCGTGACCGACGGCGACAGCGGCAGCGGCAGCGACCAGACCTGGATGTTCAACGTCGAGAAGAAGTACTGACGTTCAAGCCCCTCTCCCCCCCGGGAGAGGGGTTGGGGTGAGGGTCCGGCGCGAAGCGTCTCGTGATGTTCGGGTGCACGAGAGCTGCGCCCGTACCCTCATCCGGCCCTTCGGGCCACCTTCTCCCGGTGGGAGAAGGGAGTCCGCTAGCCCCTCTCCCGCCGGGAGAGGGGTTGGGGTGAGGGTCCGGCGCGAAGCGACTCGCGATGTTTGGGTGCACGAGGCTGCGCCCGTACCCTCATCCGGCCCTTCGGGCCACCTTCTCCCGGTGGGAGAAGGGAAGAGCTAGCCCCTCTCCTCCCGGGAGAGGGGTTGGGGTGAGGGTCCGGCGCGAAGCGACTCGCGCTGTTCGGGTGCATGAGGCTGCGCCTGTACCCTCATCCGGCCCTTCAGGCCACCTTCTCCCGGTGGGAGAAGGGAACAGCGCCGCCTGCGCGCATCCGGCACAATGCCCGGCACATGCCTGCCCCGTCCGCGCCCGATTTCCGGCTGTATCCGTCCAACGCGCTGGATACCCTGGCCGCCCTTCTCGCCGAAGAACTGCGCCGGCCGCCGCCGGAGCAGCCCTTGCTGGCGCCGGAGGTGGTGCTGATCCCGCAGGTGGCGATGCGGCGCTGGCTGCAGTCGACCCTGGCCGCGGTGCACGGGGTGGCAGCGAACCTGGAGTTCCTCACCCCCGGCGAGTTCGTCGCGCGCGCGCTGGAGCGCAATCTCGGCGCGGCGGCCGACGATCTGGACATGGCGACCATGCATTGGCGCCTGTACGCGGCGCTGCAGGGCGACCTGGGCAGCGACGCGGCACTGGCGCCGCTGGCCGGCTATCTGGCCGACGGCGATGCGCTCAAGCCGTGGAGCCTGGCCGGCGAGCTGAGCAACGTATTCGAGAAGTACCAGGCCTGGCGCCGCGACTGGCTGCTGCGCTGGGAAGGCGGCGCCGACCCGGACGATCCGCAGGCGCGCCTGTGGCGGCGTATCGCCACGGGCCGCGCCTACCGCGCACGCCGCATCGGCCAATACCTGGACCGCTACGCGCGCCCCGACGGGCCGCTGCCGCAGGGCCTGCCGCGGCGCCTGTTCGCCTTCGCCGTGCTCAACATTTCCCCGGACGTGCTGCGCGTGCTGGCCACGCAGGCGCGCGCCGGCACGCTGCACTTCTACCTGCCGACCCCGGCGCAGGGCTACTGGGGCGATCTGCAGACCCTGTGGCAGCGCCGCCGCGAGGGCGGGGCGGTGGAGCTGTTCGCCGAGCAGGTGCAGGAGAATCCGCTGCTGCAGGCCTGGGGCGCGGCCGGGCGCGACTTCATGGCGCTGATCGGCGACTACGAGGTGGTGCACCCGCTGGCCGAGATCGCGGTCTACGCCGATCCGCTGGAGTCGGGCCGGCGCGCGCTCGCCGATGGCGGCCTCGGCGACAGCCTGCTGCGGCGCATGCAGAGCGACCTGTTCCATCGCCGCGCGCCGGCGCGGCCGGCGCCGCTGCCCGCGGTGGATGCGCACGATCCCAGCCTGCAGGTGCACGCCTGCCACACCCGCCTGCGCGAACTGCAGGTGCTGCACGATCAGTTGCGTGCGCTGTTGGACGACCCGCGCTTCGAGCCGCCGCTGCAGCCGCGCGAGATCGCGGTGCTGTCGCCGGACATCGACCCCTACGTGCCATACCTGGACGCGGTGTTCGGCGGCCACGCCGGCGACGACGCCTTGCCCTATGCGTTGGCCGACGCCAGCCCGCTGGCCAGCGAGCCGTTGGCGGAGGTGTTCCTGGCGCTGCTCGGGCTGCCGATCGCGCGCTTCGGCCTGCACGAGATCCTCGACCTGATCGCCAGCGCGCCGATCGCCGAGGCCGCCGGCCTGGACGAGGCCGGGCTGGAACGCCTGCGCAGCTGGCTGCACGCTGCCGGCACGCGCTGGGGCCTGGACGCGGCGCACCGGCAGCGCCACCAGGCGCCGGCCGACGACGCCTACACCTGGCGCTTCGCCCTGGACCGGCTGCTGCTCGGTCACGCCAGCGGCGCCGAGGACGACATCGACGGCGTGGCGCCGTGGCCGCAACTGGAAGGCAGCGCCCTGGCCGCACTGGACACGCTGCTGCGCCTGCTGCGCGTACTCGACCGCCACCAGGCCGCGCTGGCCGAGCCGATGCCGCCGGCGCAGTGGCGCGAAGTGCTGCTGGGCCTGCTCGAGGCGCTGCTGCCGCAGAGTCCGTCGGCGCCGCGCCAGCAGCGTGCCTTGGAGCGGCTGCGCGCGCTGATCGACCAGTTCGCGCGCGACGCCGCCCGCGCCGACTACGCCGACGCGGTGCCGGCCGAGGTGGTGCGCGCGCACTTCGCCGCGGTGCTGGGCGAATCGGACACGCGCGCGCCGCTGCTCACCGGCGGCATCAGCTTCGGCCGCATGGTGCCGATGCGGCTGCTGCCGTTCCGGGTGATCTGCCTGCTGGGCATGAACGACGGCGATTTCCCACGCCGCGATCCGGCCGCCGGGCTCAACCGCCTCACCGCCGAACTGGGCACCACGCGCCGCCGCCACGGCGACCGTTCGACGCGCGAGGACGATCGCTTCCTGTTCCTGCAGCTGTTCGCCTCGGCGCAGGAAGTGTTCTACCTGAGCTATCTCGGCGCGGACGCGCGCGACGGCAGTGTGCGCGAACCCTCGCCGCTGGTCGGCGAACTGCTGGCCTGCGCTGCCCAGTACCACGCCGACCCGGCCGCGGCCGCGGCGCTGGTGGTGCGGCATCCGCTGCAGCCGTTCGCCGCTGCCGCGTTCGGCGCCACTGGTGCCGAGGCCGCCGATCCGCGCCGTTTCAGCTACCGCCGGCAATGGCGGCCGGCGGTGGACAGCCTGGTCGGCCAGCGCCAGCCGCTGGCGCCGTGGATCGACGCGCTGCCCGCCGCGTCCGACGACGCGCTGCCTTCGCAGCTGTCCATCGACGATCTGCGCCGCCTGCTGGTCGATCCGGCCGGGCAGTTCCTGCGCCAGCGCCTGGGCCTGCGCCTGCCCGATCCGGCGCAGGCCGACAGCGACCTGGAACCGTTGCTGGCGCCCAGCCGCGGGCTCGATCAGTACGGCCTGCAGCAACAGGTGTTCGAGGCGGTGCTGCGCGAGGACACCGACGCCCTGTACGAACGCCTGCGCGCCCGTGCACTGCTGCCGTCCGGGCCACTGGGCCGGCGCCAGCTCGACGAGCGCGTGCGCCAGTTGCGCCCGTACGCCGAGGCGTTCCGGCATTGGCGCGGCAGCGATGCCGCGCCGCTGGCGCCGCGGCTGCAGGTGGACCTCGACGGCACCGCGCTGCACGGCCGCCTGCCGGGCTGGTACACGCCGGGCGTGGCACGGGTGCAGGTGGGCGCCTTGAGCGGGCGTAGCGCGATCCGCCACGGCCTGGAATGGTTGCTGCTGCGCGCCGCCGGCGAACGCGTGCCCTACGTGCGCTTCTTCGACCACGACGACAGCCTCGGCCCGCATCCGATGGACCGCGACCCGCTGCCCGCCGCGCAGGCGCAGCAGGCGCTGGCCGCGCTGCTGCAGCTGTATCGCCACGGCCGCCAGGCGCCGCTGGCGTTCGCGCCGTACAGCAGTTGGAAGTACTACCAGGCCGCGCGCGCTGGCGATCTCGACAAGGCGATCAAGGAGGCCGCCGCGCAATGGCAGGCCAGCTTCGGCTGGAGCGAGGCGGACAGCCCGGAACTGCGCCTGGTCGGCCGCGGCCGCGACCCATTCGCCGACGCGCAGCGTTTCGCCGACTTCGCCGCCACCAGCCAGCGCGTGTTCGGCCTGCTCGAACAGGGCGACGCCGGCCCCGCACTCGATCCCGAGCGGCTCAGCGAAAGCTGGCAGCGCTGGCGCGGCACGCAGGACGACGCCGAATGAGCGCCGCGCCCAACCGCGACCCCTACCTGCAGTTGCCGCTGCACGGCGTGCGACTGATCGAGGCCAGCGCCGGCACCGGCAAGACCTTCACCCTGGCCACCCTGTTCACCCGCCTGGTGGTCGAACGCGGCCTGCGCCTGGGCCAGATTCTCGCCGTCACCTTCACCGAGGCCGCCACCCAGGAACTGCGCCGGCGCATCCGCGAGCGCCTGGCACTGGCGGCCAGCCTGGTCCCCGATCCGGACCAGGACCTCGTAGGAGCGGCTCTTGTCCCCTTTTCGGGATTAGCCGCGACCGACCTCGCGACCGACCCATCGCATCCAACACCGCAACAAGACCCACCCGACGTCGCCCTGACCCGCGACATCCTCACCGCGCACCTGGCCGCGAGCACCGAAACCCCCACCGCCCTGCGCCGCCGCCTGCAGCAGGCGGCCGAGGACATCGACCTCGCCGCCATCTTCACCATCCACGGCTTCTGCGCGCGCGTGCTGCGCGAGCATGCGCTGGAAAGCGGCCAGGCCTTCGCCGCGCCGCAACTGCTCACCGACGACCGCGAACTGCTGCGCGACGTCGCCGCCGACCTGTGGCGGCAGCGCGCCGCCGATCCAGCGATGGCCGAGGATCTGGTGGCGCTGTGGCCGGGCGGACCTGACGGCATGGCCATCGATCTGCGCGAACTGGTGCGGCATCCGACGCTGTTACCGGCCGCGCCGGTCTTTTCCGCCGAGGACGGCGCCGTGCTGCAGCAGGCCGCGCAGCGCGCCGGCGTGGCGCTGGCCGAGGCGTTCCGCACCCACGGCACCGCCTGTTTCGAAGCGATCGCCGCGGCGATCGAGGCCGGCGTGCTGAGCAAGGTCAGCTACAAGCCCGACTGGCTGACCGCGCTGTGGCACTGGCTGGACGCCTTCGCCGCGGCGCCGGCGGCGGACGTGCCGCCGCATCCGAAGCTGGTCAAGCTCACCGCCGCCGAACTGGCCGCCGGCACCAACAAGAAGCACGCCGAGCGCACCCCGGCCTCGCCGCTGGGCCACGCCATCGACGGCTACCTCGCCGCGTTGGCGCAACTGGCGCAGTGGCGCACACGACGTCGCATTTGTCTCTTGCACGCGTTGCGTGCCGACGCGGCGGAGCGGCTGGCCTATCTCAAGCGCCAGCGCCGCGTGCAGACCTACGACGACCTGGTCGAGGGCGTGGCGCGCGCGCTGGAAGGCCCGCACGGCGCCGCCCTGGCGCAGCGGCTGCGCGCGCAGTATGCGGTCGCCCTGGTCGACGAATTCCAGGACACAGACGACCGCCAGTGGACGATCTTCCGCAAGGTGTTCGCCCCGGCGACGGCCGATGCCAACGTGGTGCAGGACGATGCGGCGCTTGCGCCATCGCTGTCGGCGCCGGACGACACGCCGCCGCTGCTCGCCCTGATCGGCGACCCCAAGCAGGCCATCTACGGCTTCCGCGGCGGCGACGTGCGCACCTACCTGGCCGCCGCCGCGGACGCCGAACGCGCGCCGCCGCTGGCGCACAACTTCCGCTCGCGCCCGGCGCTGCTGGCGGCGATCGACGCGCTGTACGCGCAGGCCGGCTACGCCGAGGCCTTCCTCACCGACGGCATCGCCTTCCACCCCGTGCAGCCGGGCAGCAAGCGCGTCGATGCCGACCTGCAGCGCGGCGGCGCGCCGGCCCCGGCGCTGACCGTGTGGCGCGCACCGGAACCGCCGCCGCCGGCCACCGCCAAGCCGGGCAAGCCCAAGCCGTGGAGCGCCGGTCGCGCCCGCGAGCTGTGCACCGCCGCCTGCGTGGCGGCGATCCGCGGCTGGCTGGCCGAGGCGCGCGACGGCAGCGCCAGCTTGCTCGGCCGACCCGTGCAGGCGGGCGACATCGCGGTGCTGGTGCGCAGTCATGGCGAGGCCACGCGCATCCAGCAGGCGCTGGCCGCGGCCGGCATTCCCGCGGTCGCCGCCGGCCGCCGCAGCCTGTTCGCCACTGATGAAGCACTGGAACTGCTGGCACTGCTGCAGGCGCTGCTCGATCCCGGCGACGACGGCCGCCTGCGCGCCGCACTGGCCACCGTGCTGATCGGCGAGGACGCCGCGGCCATCGCCGCGCTTGACCACGACGGCGAGCGTCACCGCCGCTGGCAGCAGCAGGCGCTGGACTGGCGCGAGCGCTGGCAGCGCGGCGGCCCGCTGGCGCTGATCGGCGACCTCGGCGCCGCACACGGGCAGCGCCTGCTGGCATTGGTCGACGGCGAGCGCCGCCTGACCAACTACCTGCAGCTGGCCGAGCTGCTGCAGGAAGCCGACACCCGCGCGCTCGGCCCGCATGGGCTGGTCGACTGGCTGGCGCGGCGCATCGCCAACGCCGACGACAGCGACGAAACGCAGCAGCTGCGGCTGGAGTCGGACGCGCGCCGCGTGCAGATCGTCACCCTGCACAAGAGCAAGGGCCTGGAGTATCCGCTGGTGTTCCTGCCGTACGCCGACATCGGCCGCAGCGAGCGCAGCCCCGGGCGCCACTGCGTGGTGCCGGCGCCGCAGGGCGGGCGCCAGTTGCAGTGGAACACCGGCCGCAGCGGCGGCGAGTCCGATCCTGCCTGGGACACCGCCGAAGCCGCGTGGAAACAGGAACAGCGCGCCGAGGACGCGCGCCTGCTCTACGTCGGCCTGACCCGCGCCGAACACGCGCTGTGGATCGCCACCGGCGCCTTCCCGCAGCACGAACGCACCGCACTGGCGCCGATGCTGCGCGACCTCGACGCCTTGCAGGCCGCCGCCGGTCCCGGCGCGGTCGCACTCGACAGCACACCGCCGCCGGCACAACTGCCGCGTCTGCCACCCGAGCCGGCGCCGCCGGTGCCGCCGGCGCGGGTGCCGCAGCGGCGCGTGCTGCCGGAGTGGTGGGTGTACAGCTTCACCCAGCTCGCCAACGCCGACGCCGGCAGCGACCCGATGGCCAGCGCCACCGTGCCCAGCAGCGGCGGCAGCGACGAACCCGCCGCCAGCGAGCCGGTCAGCGCCGCGGTGGAAGTGGACATGGTCGACCGTCGCTTCGTCGGCAACCGCTTCGGCGTGGCCATGCACGACGTGTTCGAGCGCTGCGACTTCGCCGCCTGGCGTAGCTGGCAGCCAGGCCAGCCGGCGCCGGCCGGCCAGGCCACCGCCATCGTCGAAGCGCTGCAACGCGGCGGCTATGCCGAGGACGAACTGGAAGACGGCACCGCCATGCTCACCGCCTTGGTCGGCAACACCCTCACCGTCGCCCTGCCCGAAGGCACCTGCCTGGCCGCGGTGCCGGACGCGCAGCGGCGCAACGAAATGGAATTCCACTTCGCCATGCGCCCGACCCGGGTCGATGCGCTACTGGCGCTGCTGCACCGCTTCGGCGTGGCCGGCGAGCGCCAGGCGTTCGGCACGCGGCAACGCCTGGAGGGGCTGATGACCGGCCTGATCGATCTCACCTACCAGCACGACGGCCGCTGGTACGTGCTCGACTACAAGTCCAACCGCCTGCCGGCCTACGACCCCGACGCCCTGTCGCGGGCGATGGCGCACAGCGAGTACACCCTGCAGGCGCTGATCTACACCGTGGCGCTGCACCGCTGGCTGCGCTTCCGCCTGGGCGGTGCCTACGACTACGCCCGCGACTTTGGCGGCGTGCGCTACCTGTTCTGCCGCGGCCTCGATGCCGCACGCGACCCATCGCCGGGCGTACACGCCTGGCGCTTCGACCCGCAACTGATCGAAGGCGTCGACACTCTCTTCGCCGGCGCCCCGGCTGAGCCCCTCTCCCCCCGGGAGAGGGGTTGGGGTGAGGGTACGTCCGCCCACGGAGCCACCCCGTGAGCCAATCCAACCTCCTCACCACGCTCTACCGCACCGGCACCCTGCGCACGCTGGACCACGCCTTCGCGCACAGCCTGAGCCGCCTCGACCCGAACACCCCCGACCTGGTCCTGGCCGGCGCCGCCCTGGCCTCGCTGGCAGTGACCAGCGGCCACGCCGGCCTCGACCCGGCACGCGCCAGCCTCCTGCTCGACAGCCGCGACGGCGCCGCCCCCACGCTGCCCACCGCAGACGACTGGACCCGCGCGCTGGCAGCCTCGCGCTGGATCGCGCAACCCGCCGCCGAGGGCGCCGCCAGCCCCGACTGCCCGCTCGTACTCGAACACGGCCTGCTCTACCTGCGCCGCTACCGCGAGTACGAACGACGCCTGGCCCTGGGCCTGCGCCGCCTCGCCGCGCAGCCGCTGCCGCACAGCGACCTCGCCGCCCTCGCGCCCCTGTTCGCCCAGCTCTTCCCTCTCCCCCCGGGAGAGGGTGCCCGCAGGGCGGGTGAGGGTCCGACCGCTAACGATCCATCCGATCGCCAAGCCCAAGCCGCCGCGCTCGCCCTGCGCCGTGCCCTGCTGCTGGTCACCGGCGGCCCCGGTACCGGCAAGACCACCACCATCGCCCGCCTGCTGCTGCTGCGCCTCGCCCAGGCCCGCGCCGCCGGCCTGCCGTCGCCGCGCATCGCCCTGGCCGCGCCCACCGGCCGCGCCGCCGAGCGCATGGCCGAGAGCCTGCGTGCCGCCGTGGCGCGCGCACTCGCCGACGGCGTCGACCCCACCCTGGCCGAGGCCCTGCCGGCCGGCGCCATCACCCTGCATCGCCTGCTCGGCGTCATCCCCGACCTGCCGCGCTTCCGCCACGACGCCGACAACCCGCTGCCGTTCGACCTGATCGTGATCGACGAAGCGTCCATGGTCGACCTGCCGCTGATGTGCAAGCTGGTCGAAGCCGTGGCCGACGGCGCGCAACTGATCCTGCTCGGCGACGCCGACCAGTTGCCCTCGGTGGAAGCCGGCGACGTGCTCGCCGCGATCCTGCAGGCCGCCGGCCCCGGCGACGCATTGCAGCCCGACGACGCGCAGGCGCTGCAGCCGCTGCTCGGCCACAGCGCGGTCGCGCACGACCGTGGCGGCCAGGCCGGGCACCGCGTGCACCTGCTGCGCGGCTACCGCCAGGCCCAGGACTTCGCCCTGGCGCCGCTGGCCGACGCCGTGCGCAGCGGCGATGCCGACGGCGCCCTGCGCCTGCTGCGCGACGGCCAGCTCGCCGGCGTGCAGTTCCACGAGGGTGTCGACGACGCCCTCGCCGCCGGCGGCGATGCCCTGCTCGCGCACTGGCGCGCCCTCGGCGACGCCGACGACCCGGCGCAGGCCTTGCGCGCTGCCGCGCGCCTGCGCCTGCTCACCGCCGTGCGCGCCGGCCCGCAGGGCGCGCGCGGGCTCAACGCACGCATCGAGCAATTGCTGGCCGAGACCGCCAGCGGCGCGCGCCGCCTCGGCGCCGCCTCGCCCTGGTTCCACGGGCGCCTGCTGCTGATCACCGAGAACAGCTATCGCCACGGCCTGTTCAACGGCGACGTCGGCATCTGCCTGCGCGACGCGCAGGGCACCCTGGTCGCCTGGTTCGACGGCGCCGGCGACGGCCAGGTCCGCGGCTTCCACCCGGCCGCGCTGCCCGCGCACGAGAGCGCGTTCGCCATGACCGTGCACAAGGCCCAGGGCAGCGAATTCGACGAAGTCTGGCTGCAGTTGCCGGCCCGCGACGCCCGCGTGCTCAGCCGCGAACTGGTCTACACCGGCATCACCCGCGCCCGCCGCGCGCTGCACATCGCCGCCAGCGAACCGGTGCTGCGCGCCGCACTCGCCCGGCATGCGGCGCGGATTTCGGGGTTGGCGTGGCGGTTGGGTGGAGTGGAGCCGAGCGTCGATCCGCCACAACCGCCACGGCCAGCGCCTCCAGCGAAGGATGAGCCGGTCCCCAGCCAGGGCACGTTGTTCTGACTGCTCCGGGCGCGTTGCACTGCGCGCCCGATTCGCCTGCGGCAGACGTCATGGAAAACGTCCGCTTCTCTGCAGGCAAGGCGCGTGCGGCGCAAAGCCGCTCGTTCTGGCTGGCCGCCACACACGCCCGCAAGCGGCCCTAGATGGCCATGACCCCGCCATCGACGAACAGTTCGTGCCCCGCGATGAAGCCGGACGCGTCCGAGGCCAGGAACAGCACCGCCTCCGCAATCTCCTCCGCATCACCCAGACGCCCGAACGGGATCATCTGCTTGAACGCCGCTTCGGCATCCGCATTGGCTTCCAGATAGGCCTGCATGGCCGGCGTGTGGACCATGCCGGGCGATACCACGTTCACGCGGATGCCGCGGTGCTTCAGGTCGGTCGTCCAGGTGCGCGCGAAGGAGCGGATGGCTGCCTTCGTCGCGCTGTACACGGAGAGCGCGCCGATCCCCTTGCTGCCGGCCACCGAGCTCGCCAGGATCACCGCGCCGCCGGTCGCCATCAGCGGCAGCGCCTTCTGCACGGTGAAGACCGTGCCCTTGATGTTGGTCGCCAGCAGGCGCTCCAGATGCGCGACGTCGATCTCGCCCAGCGCCGCCGACTCGGACACGCCCGCGTTGGCGAAGACGACGTCCAGCCGGCCATGGTCCTGCTGGATGCGCGCATAGAGCCGATCCATATCCTCGGGAACGCCGACATCGCCCTGCACGCCCGCCGCGCCGCCGCCGATCTCCGTCACGGCGGCGTCCAGCCGGTCCTGCCGCCGCCCTGTGATGTAGACCTGCGCGCCTTCCTTCGCAAACGCCTTCGCGGTCACCAGGCCGATGCCGTCGGTGCCACCGGTGATCGCGACCACCTTGCCCTCGAATCGCTTGTCCATTTCGCTTCCCTTGATAAGTGGAGGATTGCTCCACTTACTATACGGAGGTAGTCTCCGCTTCCACAAGCCATCCCGGAAAGCACCGTTGACCGCCGACACCCCCCTGCGCGCCGATGCCCAGCGAAACCGCGAACGCCTGCTCGCCGCGGCCGAGGAGGTGTTCCTGGAGCGCGGTGCCGAGGCGTCCATGGAAGACGTCGCCAAGCGCGCCGGCGTGGGGATCGGCACGCTCTATCGGCGCTTCCCCACGCGCGAGTCCTTGTTCGCCGCGGCCTACAGCGGGCGCTTCCTGTCGCTGGCTGCGGCCAGCCACACGCGCGCCAGCACGCTCGATGCGTTGGCCGCGCTGCGCGTCTATCTCGAGGAGTTGGCGCTGCATACCAGCGTCTATCGCGGGCTTGCCGCCTCGCTCGGCGCGGTGCTGCAGAGCGGCACGCCGGGCTGCGAGGCCGTCAGCAAGGAGGGTCAGCAGCTGTTGCGGCGCGCGCAGAAGAGCGGCGTCGTCCGCCGCGACGTCTCGTTCGACGATCTCGTGGTCGTCGCCACCGCGACCTCGCTGGGCACCGAGCAGCTCGGCTCGCCGAAAGCGCGAATCGCGCATCTGATCGGGCTGTTCGTCGACGGCATCGCCGCGCCCGCGCCGCGTGCTTAGCCGGTAAATTCCGCGGGCGCAGGCAGGCGCTGCTGCCAGTGCGATGTGCAAGGCCCATCCGCAATCCGGCAAGAGCCTCAGATATCCGTACTCGTATCCGTACTCGCGTGTGGCAGACACCGCACCCAGTCGAAGCGAGACCACGCTGCGCGCCGCGCTGGCGCGGCACGCAGTGGGATCTCACGGTCGGCGTAGCGTCATCTGAGACGACGCACGCCAGCGACGCGTTTACTTGGCCGGGACGCGCTGGTACTCGTCGCTACCGGTGTTGAGGTGCCCATCGGCCTCGTCGATGGCGAAGTTCACCGTCTCGCCGTCGTTGCTCACCTGAAGCACGCCGTCCTTGTAGATGGCCGGGTAGCTCTCGGTCTTGGGCTTGCGGGTGAAGAAGCGCGGGGTGGTGTTGCGCACCATGAACGACTCCCCATTGCGCTCGATGTCGATCGTGTCGTCCTTCGACTCCACGTTGACCCAGTGGCCGAC
The DNA here is from genome assembly GCF_038442435.1 of Xanthomonas protegens. Classification (NCBI taxonomy): domain Bacteria; kingdom Pseudomonadati; phylum Pseudomonadota; class Gammaproteobacteria; order Lysobacterales; family Lysobacteraceae; genus Xanthomonas; species Xanthomonas protegens. Next base: position 24,525 of record NZ_JAQJCQ010000023.1, read on the forward strand.
GAACTTCTCACCCTCCACCCTGGCGCAGCCGGTCACCAGCATCGCCGCGGCCAGCGCCGCTCCCATCCACTTCGTCATGTCCCCGCCTCCGGTGTTGGAATCGGGGCGAGGATGCGGTGGGCTGGATGTATGGGAGGTCAAGAATGGGGAGGAGATCATGCCGGGCGCCGGTTGGCCCGAATCCCCCCTCCGCACGCCATTCCGCGTGCTGCCGAGGCTGGAGCAGTGTGGAGTTCGGTGCCTGTCACTATGACGGTTTGCGTCATATGACGAGTGCCGTTATGGTGACTGTGTGATCAGGAGCTTTATCGACAAGGAAGCCGAAAAGATCTGGCGTGGCGAGCGCTCGCGCAGGCTGCCGGCCGATATCCAGCCGGTCGCCCGACGCGAGCTGCGCATGCTCAATGCCGCTGCCAGTCTCGAGGATCTGCGTGTCCCGCCGGCCAATCGGCTGGAAGCGCTGAAAGGCGATCGGCGTGGTCAGCACAGCATCCGCATCAACGACCAATGGCGCATCTGCTTCCGCTGGCATGACGGCGATGTCGCCGAGGTCGCCATCGTCGACTACCACTGATTTCAGGCATCCCGTTATGGCTTCCCTGCCCAACATCCACCCCGGTGAAGTGCTGCGCGACGAGTTCCTCGTCCCGCTTGGCATCAGCCAGAACGCCCTCGCCCGCGCCACTGGCGTACCGCCGCGTCGCATCAACGAAATCGTGCTGGGCAAGCGCGGCATCACCGCCGACACCGCCGTACGCCTGGCCGCGGCGCTCGGCACGACCGAACGCTTTTGGCTGAGCCTGCAGGCGGACTACGAACTGGAAGAGGCGCATCGCCTGCTTGGCGATCTGCCGACGCGGATCAAGCGATTGGCTGCTTGAGGCAGAGCATACCGCGCAACCACGTGCAGCAGACTGACAGCCAAAGGCGATTAGATCGTCTTTGTAAATAGGCGCGAAGACGATCTGTTTTAACTGTACTGCGGACGTTAGGAGACTCGCAGCTGAAAATCCGCCTAAAAAATACTAAGTGGCCGACGGCTTGCAAAGGTCATCCACGCTATCGAGCATCTATCCGCCTGTCAGCTCTCTAAGCTCCCGCTTGCAAAGGCCGGGAATATCTAGCAGCTCTATGTCGATTCTCTTCAACTCGCTCAGAAGCTCTTCTGGTGTCAAAGAACCACTCCGTATACGCGCCTTGCGATCCGTCGCGATTGCTGTCGAACGCGATAACCCTAGTGAAATCATGCCAAGTAGAGATGGACTTGCCGCGCCACATTCTAGATAGATGTGGAAAGGTTCTATCTCGTTTGCGAGCTTGCTTTGACCATTTTTCTCAAGTGCGTGTCTTAGAACAGAGCAAAAAGCTACGTAGTGTTTGACTAGCCTAAATCTAATCTCCGATTCAAGAGTCTTTAATGTTTGCCGAATTTGCTTTGACAGTGCTTCGGTCTCAAGCGAGCCATCGACGTTAGCCGAAATTATTTCCCCCAATGGGACGCCATGGATCCACTTGCTCGCTAGCCATGCATAGAACTTGTAGCTTTCATTATCTCGATCTCTAAGGGTCAACTCGACCAACTTTATCGTCGCCTTCATACGATCGTAGTAGCCACTAACCCATGGACCAAGTGGCATCCACCCAATAAGTTCCTTAGAACTTAGCCCGGCAAGATAGTCATACAAGATCTGGAGACGATCAGGACGTATGCCAGCATTGCTTTCAAGCAAGCCAAGTGGGAGTGTTACTTTTATACTTCGCAATATTTCCTCAGTAACAGAAAGTGCTTCTGAATTTGTCTCTGTCCGCCATTTTTCAAGGCTAAAGTTTTGTAAATTCTGAACGCTATCTAAGTACAGTTTTCCCAGGATTGCATCACCAAACTCGCGTGTCTTCTCCTTAATTTTCTCGTCCCTAGTTACCTGGTGTACAACCACGCCCCCATCGATCATGGCAATGTCGACGGCTGAAGATATAGTTGTTAGCTCTGGGCCCTGATAGACAGGATCGGCCCATTTCTCTGGTCTGATGCACCAGATATTTCCGTGGAACTCTCTTAGTAGCCGGCCAGCGCGACCCGCAAGATTTAGAAAGTCGCGGCGTGGCATCGGCCCAGATCTTCCACGCCTGGGATCTTCAATGATGATATGTCTAGCTGGTAAATTCACTCCTTGTAGCAATGTGCTAGTGCAACACAGATATCTAACTTCGCCACTTTTAAAAAGATCCTCCACGCGCGCTCTAACTAAAGGTGGCATATCCCCATAGTGATAAGCGACGCCATGAGGAAGACAATCAATGAGCGGATATCGCGAATGGACGTCCGTTTTAATAAAATCAATAAGTTCATTTATAGCCTGCGAGACGCTCACAAGCTGAGTTGACTTTGAACAAATAGATTTCGCTGTACTCTCAGCACTACTGGCGTCGTTAGTAAAGATTATCGTAGATTCATCATCACCGGTTATTGAGCGAGCGAAAGCGGCCTTCTGAGATGCAATGTCTCCCCGTAGCTCGTAGTTAAGTACTCGACTGCCTAGATCAATTTCTTCTTCGCCGGTAAGAAGAGAAAATCGTGCAGACGACCGTTTGCCCCGAACCTCTCGTACAAGAATGATGTTCTGAGCAACAGGTGAAAGCCTATCGATCAGAATTGAGTTCTTAGTGGGACGTCTAGCAATTTCGAGTAGCTTCTCGGGATTTGCCGAAAGTGGACTGGCAAAATATACTTTGGTGCTAGGAAACATTGTAGTCACGCGTTCAATCGCAGCTTGAAGCACCACTCCTCGCACGTCGTCTTGAATATTGTGTGCCTCATCGACGATCAGCGTGGTGACCCACACTCCATCGCTTGCCGCTGCAAGAAGGCTCATCAGTCGTTCCTGTGTTAAAACGTAGATAAGCCCATTAGGGCAGCTTTCCTTGGCTACTGGGAATGGCACCGTACGGACTGGAACTTCAAGTCCAGCCTCACGAAGATGGTTCCTAACGCTATGGGAAACTTCTCGGATGAGAGCTCGCGTTGGCACTAGATAGATGACAGATTCTTGGCGTCGATGTAACCGACGCACTAAATCTAAACCGAGAACAAAAGACTTTCCGGCTGATGTTGGCGCAGAGACACTAAAGGAACTCGATTCGCCTAGGGCCTCAAACAAAGCAAACTGAAAGTCAGTAAGACACGCTTCTCGACCTCCACCGAGATCAATGGTGTTTTCAAACTCCCTTGCGAGCCTTTCCAATGATAGTCTACTTGGAGCTCCTTGAACGTTAGGTTTTAGTTCCCGTAGTAGCTGTCTTCCAGGAAAGTTCCCTAACCGTGAAAAAATAATGTCTGCTGCTGCTACGAGGCTTTCGTCGTGATCCTCTAACTCTAGTAGGCGGCTCGCTATTTCGTATGCCATCTTTCTGTCTTTCACTTGTTCTGAAAGAGAAAGAGCAGAAGCGGCAAGTATCATTTTTCTTTTATCTTCTGGTGCGAGCTTATCTGATGCTTTACCTTCAAATGGAATTCCGGGAAGTTGCAAAGAAAGATCAGCAATCACTAATCTTTTATAAATATTGCTGAGCCAAGGAAAGATGCTATCCATGCGGTTTAATCCATTGCTGCATTAAATGCGTCTCGAAAATCTTGTACTTTCTCAAATGGCAAAAAGAAGAAAACAAGTCGGAGGTGTCTATTCTTAAAAGAAGCTAGCTTATTTCGACAGATGTCGTGGACGCGGCCAGCATCCGCAGCATACTTTTCCTGTATTTCTGCAAGCCTATTTGCGGCCGGGAATTTGAGAATTCTTTCATATTCTTTCCAGTTATAGCCTATCAAGCACGCGTGATTTATTCTTATGCCGGTATGGGGTGTTCCATCTGACATTAGGTTTGTAACAAAGTCTTGCACTTCTGGATGAGCATACTTGAACTGCTTTGTAACTAGAAGAAATTCATGTCTAAGAATATCTTCTTCATGAAAGGAGTCGATGCTTTTAATGGCTGCAGCTAATGCCGCGCCGAGGTCTTGGTATATTTTCGACTCACCAAAATACACATCTACCAAGCCATCAGATTCTGACCAAGTCATGTGTATCCCATCCGAGCCATTCACTTCGAGGCTCGGATTCGTTTTAAGTTCCATTTTTGCTACAACCTGGGGAGCCCCGAGAATCGCCTCAATCAGTATATATAAAAGAAGCTCCCCCGCCTCACCCGTTTGATCTGGATCTTCGTCGGTCGCTGGTGGGTGAACGAAAAGCTTACGAGCCGCTTTTGAAATTCGCATAGAGTCCTGCGCTGTTAACTGGGCAGGGCGATCGCGAGCATTTAGGCAATAGTCAATCGCGTGCTGAAACATTAACTCAGCTAAGGCTTTTATCAATGGAATTCCGTTCCCATCAAATTTCAAAAACTTCATGTGGGTGACCGCGGTTAGTCCATCGATCTGCTCTTCATGTTCTACGCTCGTGATTAGGCTTTCAAGCTTTTCCTTGTTCGCAGAAAGGAACTTTTCAGGCAAAGACAACGGGATCTTCATTAACTACCTCAGATTCATTTAAACAGTCCCTCGCAGCTATAGGCTTGCTTACGATTGGCTTGGGTAATACGTATAGTCCTTTAAAACATCGGTGAAAATTCCCGTACATCTCAAGCAACGCTGATCCCGAAATTCTGCTGTTTCCATTGTTTGCGCTGAACCAGGGTGCGGCGGCGTTCTTGCGCAAGATCGGATCGATGCCGCCGTCGGCGCCTCCGAGGCCAGTTTCTTCCACTGCATCGCCCTGGGGCGGAAGGCTTCCCAACAGGAGTCCGAACTGTCGCCAGCCGCGAGCGGCCAGGCCTTTTGCTGGGCAATCGCTTGCGACAATGCACCGTCTTGGCGGGAGAACCACCAGGGGATCCGCCGCGCACGGCGAGGAAGCCGGCGATGCCAGCCGCGATACCTAACGGGCATGGCAATGCCGCCAGCGCGTCGAATCCGGTTTTCCCCCTGTCTGCATTTCATGCGGCACCCGTCCCCGGATCGACCTTAGTCCCGGGCGCGGCAGATGTCTGTACTGTTAACCTTGTCGTCTACAAATCGAGACGCAGTTGCCGCTAACGGCAGATGCATGGCTTGCCGGCCGGTACCGGACCCCTCGTGCTGACAGGCAGTGTGGCGTGTGCCGCAGCGATCTTAAAAACTCCTGTCTTGCTCCCGTCGCCGCCTTCCGCGGCGCCGAGACGTCCATGCTAGCGTCGCGCTGCCGAGGGTCCGGCGCAGCGTGGGGCAGGGAATGAACAGCGAGCCGACGAGGCCCCAACTCGGGCCACCGCTCACCCGCCGAGCCGTACGCCTGGCCTGGTGGCTGCTCTGGCTGGCCCTTGCCCTGTGCGCCGCGGAGTTCGTGCACTCGGTCTATCTGAAGTACGCCTCGCTGCAGTCGCCGGCCTATGCGATGTTCCTGACCCGCCGCGGGTGGCTGTGGTGCCATCTCGGTGGCGGGGCGGTCGGCCTGTTGCTGGGGGCGCTGCAGTTCGCGACGCAGCGGTGGCGGCGCTGGCCGCGGCTGCATCGTTGGGTGGGGCGGGTGTATTTCGCGGGGATGGGGGTGGCGATGGTCGGGGCAGTCGGGCTGATCGCGAACTCGCCGGCGCCGCCTGCGATCCGGGTGGCGTTCGCGGCCACGGCGCTGGCGTGGCTGGTTACCGGGTCGATCGGGTTGGTGGCGATCCGGCGCGGGCAGGTGCTGCGGCACCAGCGCTGGATGGTGCGGGCCTATCTGGCGACGCTGGCGCCGGTGGTGTTCCGCCTGGCGTTGCCGTCGGCGATCGGCTTGGGCCTGACGCCGTCGCCGGGCTTGATCGCGCTGCTGCTGTGGGCCAGCTGGGTGGTGCCGTTGTCAGTGCATGGCGTGGGCCGCGCGGTTGCCGATGCACGGGGTCGACGAAAGCAATCGGCGATGTTGCCGCGCGGCGTCGGCGTCGGCACGGGGTGATCGCCAGGCGTATGGGATCGTGTGCCGGCCGGTGATTGCCGCTGCCGGTACCGTTCGGCCGATCTGCCGTCATTCCAATCCTGGGTCAGGTGTGCCAGCGCTCGTGCATGCGCTGTCGCGCAGCTGCGCGCAACGCGCGGTCATCGTCGTCATCCGCATCGGCGCCCGCATCGTGCAGCGCCCGCATCGCACAGAAAACACTGCCACGCCTGCGCCCAGGCGTGGCAGCCAGCGGGACGGACGATCGCAGGCGCCGGGGGAGGAGTGCGCCTGCGTTGTCGCCCGCCGCGACCTCAGCGGAGCTTGTCGAACAGTTGCTGGCGCACGGCGATGGTGCAGGCGTCTTCGGTGAACAGATGCTCCAGCGCGCTGTTGTCGCTGGGCTTGCCGGTGCCCAGGTCGAGCACGGTCGCCTGGTTGCTGCCGCGGGCCTTGAACGCGGCGATGGCGGTGGTGGCGTTCTTCAGCGGCACGGTGGCGTCGTTGTCCGAGCCGCACAGCAGGGTCGGGGTGCGCGGCGCCCAGTCGAGCAGGTCGTTGCGCTCCAGGTCGCGCAGGAACGGGTCGTTGGCGTTGCTGGCGAAATCCTTGTAGAAACCGGGCTGGAAGTACTGGCGGATCTTGTCCACGCCCGGCAGGGTGTCGCCGAGCACCAGGTCGGTCAGGCTCTGGTTGCCGGGGAACAGCTTCTCCACTTTCTTGGCCCACGGATCCTGGAACACCTGCGACGGGTCGAGGTAGAGGTTCTTGTAGGTGTGCTGCATGCCGACGATGGCGTAGCTGGCCAGCACGATGCCGAAGGTGTTTTCGCCCACGGCGTTGCGGCCGCTCCAACTGTCGCGGAAGGTCTGGCTCAGCGCGTACGGGCCGGAGATCGGCGCGCTGGCGACCAGGTTGAACTCGTTGGACAGGTGCGCTTCGATCTCGCGCTGGGTGGCCATGGCGGCGTGGCCGCCCTGCGAGAAGCCGGTCAGCATCACCTTGCCCGACAGCGGGGTGTTGAGCCGTTGCAGCACCTGGCGCGCGGCGCGCATCGCATCGATGGTGGAACTGGCCTCGGACGCGGCGTGCAGGTAGGGGTGGAACGCATAGGTGGACTGGCCGATGCCGAGGTAGTCGCTGCTCACCACCACGTAGCCCTGGGTGGCGAGGTGGGTGACCATGGTGTCGTCGCCCTTGTCGTCGCGGATCTCCTTGGCCTGCTCGGCGCGGCGTTGCGACTCGGTGCCCTGGCTGTAGCTCACCAGCGGGAACGGACCGGGGCACTGGCTGCCGCCCGGCACCAGCAGCGCCGCCGACGCGGTGGTGGGTTCGCCATCGACGCCGATGGTGGCGTAGGTGAACTCGGCCACGCGCACGTCGCACTTGGCCTGGTCGGGGGATTGGTCGTTGGCCAGCAGCGTGGCGATCGCCTGGCGGGTGTAGCTGGTCAGGACATTGCTCTTGAGCACGGTGCCGCGCGCCGGTGCCGCCGATGCGGCTAGGGGCAACAACGCGCCCGCGATGCCGATGAGGGAAAGTGCGCGCAGCGCCAGTCGATTCCGCTGTGTGGCCATGGAAACATCCTCGTGTCGAATCCCGGTCGCCCGGGGGGTGGGGGAGGGCGCAAACGCTACTATGTCGTTCGCATTATTTTTGCGACACGTCGAGATAATATTTAGCTGCGGTATTGATTCGCATCGCACCTGATGGAATTTCACGACACATCGCGTTGGAAAATGCCGCGATCCATCGATGCTGCGGCGTGCGCTGCGCCACAGTGGCGACGAGGAAAGGATGAAAGATCCGCATGGTTTCGCGCGAATCCAGCCGAATTCCGCTGTTTCGGCCGGCTGCATGCACGTTGCGGGAATTTGTCTACGTTTCTGAAGCGGACTTTTCAGAAGTTAATAATCTTGATTTTAAGATAATAGAAGGGTGGCGATGGATAATCGCGCCTGATGATCCGAGTGTTGTCCGCTGGCAGGAAACGGGTGGGTGACGCAAGGACAGGGGCAGGACATCGTCGACGTCGTGCGCGTCACGGCGTGTCTTGTCTGTCGCCTGCGCGGTCGCGGTGGAGCTCGCAACGCGGCATAAAAAAGCCGGCGGACCTTGCGGGCCGCCGGCTGCGATCGACGTTGCTGGCCCGCGCGCGGGCCAGCGGAACGGGGTCAGCGCACCTGGTACAGCACGGTGGCGCCGGGCTTGGGTTCGAACGCGGGCACCGTTTGCTGCTTCAGCGCGGTGCCCTTGGCGTCCCACACCAGGGTGTCGGACGGATATTCGTCCTTGCGGGTCATGGCGTCGATCTGCTTGACGATCACGCTGGAGCCGGCGGGAACCTCGGGGTTCCAGGCGAACACGCCGAGCCTGCCGTAGAACACGGCCGGGGCGGTGGCGTCCAGGCGCCGATCGGGGCACATCACCAGGCCGCGGTCGAGCATCACCCGCAGCGCGCCCACCGGCACGGCCTTCACCGCCGGCGACGTGCGGTCGGTGCTGTGGCCGGGGCAGACGTTGGCCGAGCGGGTCAGCATGTCCTCGACCACCTGCCGGTCGGACTGGGCCAGCGCGGGCAGGGCGACGGCGGCGAGGGCGAGCGTTGCGAGGGGGAATTTCCAGGGCATGTCGAGACTCCTTCAATGGAGGAAAGACGCCGGGCTTGGCGGGACCTGCAAAGCGGGGGACAGGCGGCCGCGGCGGCGCGGGCCGACTCTAGCAATGGGGCCGGCGGCGAATGCAAAGCGGGCGTGAGGGTGCGTGGGTGTGGCTGCTTCGGGCGTGGCGCTGTGCAGGCTTCGCTTGGCATCGCCTGGGTCGCCTAGGTCGCGGTTGAAACCGCTCCTACAGCCCGCGCATCGCTTGGTGTCTGGTCCAAGTGCTGGCGCGAGCGGCAGTGCGGAAGACTGGTCGCTGGTTGCGGGAAGGACTTCACGGCTCCTCTAACAACGACGAAGCCCATTGGTAGGAGCGGCTTCAGCCGCGACGGGCGTTACCGGGAATGCCTGTCGCGGCTGAAGCCGCTCCTACAATCGAGCCAAGACATCATGCCGAGCCGCGGCAATAACGCATTGTGAGGTGTCCTTGAGTCCCGACGGCAGTGATGTCGGCTACGCCCGAGGCTTCAGGCGTCGCGGCTGAAGCCGCTCCTACGGGGGGGCGGGTCGCTTGTCCGCGATGTCAGTGCTGCCGGGAGTGCTGATAGAGGGCCGCTCCTTGTGGGAGGGACTTCAGTCCCGACTGCACTGAGGTCGGACGCATCGATCCCCTGCTCACAGCAACTCAGCGATACGGCCCCGGCCCGCGCCAGACCAGTTCGCCCTGGTGGTAGACCTGCAGCATGGTAATGACCTGGCGGGCGTCGCCGATGCTCTTCAGTTCCGGCGAGTCCGGCGGCAACGCGCGGCACTTGCCGGAGCCGCGGGTCAGGGCGATCTCCAGCGGGCAGACCATGCGGTACTCGGTGCCGGGCAGCAGGATGAACATCTCTTTCATGCCCTGCTGCTGCCAGGTGCGCAGCTGGCTCTCGCTGCCCAGGTCGTAATAGACCAGGTAGCCGCCGACCTCCAGGCTGGGCTGGGCCGCGTCCATGTCGTGGCGGTTGCCGCGGCTGCCGGGGCCGGCGGCCAGGCCGCTGTTGTCCGGCGCGGTGTCGGTGTCGAGCGCGCCGGGCGGGCGCCCGGTCCAGGTCTGCGGACGGCGCTCGGTCGGCGGCGGCGGATTGCTGTCGGCGGTCTGCGCCGGACTCGGCGCCGGGGCGTCCGCGGGCGGGGTGGGCGCCGGTGGTGCCGGACGCGGCTGCGGCACCGGGGCAGGCGTGGGCGTGTCCGCCGCTTTCGGGGTGTCGGCGCGATCGGGCGGCGGCACCGGGTCGTCGGACTGCGCGACCAGGGTGGATTGCACGGTGGTGGTGGCGCGCGTGCGCTTGGGTGCGGCGGACGCCGGCGGCGGGCTGGGCTTGGGCGGCAGCGGCTTCGCCGGCTTGTCGCTGTCGCCGAGGAAGTCCACGCGGATCCGGCTGCCGCCGGCCGCGCCCTGCGGCGTGGACATGGTGGGCTTGGCCGCATACAGCAGGGCGAGCGCCATCAGCACGTGCAGCAGCGCGCTGAGCAGCCAGGCGATCCAGCGCTGCCAGCGTTCGCTGCGGGTCTCGGCGGCGACGGGCGCGCGGTGCGACGCGCGGCTCATGCCGTCGCGGCGGCGTCGGGGAGGCCAGCCTTCATGCGGTTCCGGGGAGGGGACGAACGTGGGAGGCCGCCATCGTACCGCCTACGCCGGCGCCGGCCATGGCAGCCGATGCGATGGCCGGCATCGGCCGACACCTGGCGTTCACGCGCTGGGCTGCCGCCCGACCACCGCGGCCGGCGGGCGGGACGAGCCGAAGCGGCACGGTCGCCGCCGTGCCCGTGGGTCAGACGTAGGCGCCGACCTTGAACACTTCCACCGCCTCGGTGAGCTGCGCCGACTGCTCCTCCAGCGAGCGCGCCGCGGTGCTGGCTTCTTCCACCAGCGCCACGTTCTGCTGGGTGGTCTCGTCCATGCGCGCGATGGTCTGGTTGACCTGGGCGATGCCGTTGGCCTGTTCGTGCGAGGCGGCGGAGATCTGGCCCATGAGGTCGGTGACGTGCTGCACGCTGGCCACCACCTGGTCCATGGTGGCGCCGGCCTGGTGCACCAGCGTGGCGCCGTGGGCGACGCGCTGCACCGAGTCGTCGATCAGGGTCTTGATCTCCTTGGCGGCGCCGGCCGAACGATGCGCGAGCGTGCCGACCTCCGCGGCCACCACCGCGAAGCCCTTGCCCTGTTCGCCGGCGCGTGCGGCTTCCACTGCGGCATTGAGGGCGAGGATGTTGGTCTGGAAGGCGATGCCGTCGATCACCGCGATGATGTCGGCGATGCGCCTGGAGGCGGCCTGGATGCCGTCCATGGTTTCCACCACCTGGCCCACCACGTCGCGGCCTTCGCTGGCCACGCCGGCCGCGCCCAGCGCCAGCTGGTTGGCGCGCTGGGCGTGTTCGGCGTTCTGCTTGACCGTGGAGGTCAGTTCCTCCATCGAGGCGGCGGTCTCTTCCAGGCTGGCCGCCTGCTGCTCGCTGCGCTTGGCCAGTTCCTGGTTGCCGCTGGCGATGTCCTCGGCGGCGAAGCCGATGCTGTTGGTGGTGCGCTGGATGTGCGCGACGATGTCGGTGAGGCGGTGCACGGTGCTGTTGGCGTCGTCGCGCATGGCGGCGAACACGCCGTGGAAGTTGCCGCTCATGCGCACGGTGAGGTCGCCGTCGGCGATGCAGCGCAGCAGCGCGGAGAACTTGGCCAGGTTGGCGTCGGCGGTGGCCATCATGGTGTCGAGGTTCTCGACCATGGTGCGGAAGGCGTGCTCGAACTTCTCCGGCTGGCCACGGTGGGCGAAGTTGCCCGCGCAGGCGGCCTCGGCCAGAGTCTGGATCTGCACGTTGATCGCGTGCAGGTTCTGCTTGACCTGCTGCATCGCCGCGGTGATCGCGGCCTTCTCGCCGGGGTAGTGGGCGATGTCCTGGCTGAGGTCGCCGATGGCGTAGCGGCCCATCACCTCGGTGATGCGCAGCTGGGTCTGCACGTGCGCATCCACCAGGGCATTGGTGTCGGCGACCATGCGCCCGTACTCGCCGGGGAAGCGCTGCGCATCCATGCGGTAGCTGATGGCGCCGGCATCGTGGCGCGCGGCCATGTCGCGCTGCGCGGAAATCACCTCGTGCAGGCGCCGCTGCATCTGCTGCATGGCGCGCAGCAACTGCCCGGCCTCGTCGTGGGTGGTGGCGGTGTCCGGGCTGCTCAGGTCGCCGGCGCCGATGCGCTCGGCCAGGCCCAGCGCCTGCCGCAGCGGCCGCACCACGCGGCGGGTGAGCAGCAAGGCGATCAGCGCGCCCAGCAGCAGCGCCAGCACGGTGCAGCCGATCATCAGCAAGGCGAAACCGCGCGCGGTGGCCATCGCCTCCTTGGCGGCCTGGCGGTTCTTGGCCTCCTGCAGGTCGATGAAGGCGTTGATGCTGGCCAGCCAGTCGACGAAGGCCGGGCGCGCCTGCTGCAGCAGCAGCGCCTGCGCCTGCACGGTGTCGCCGGCATCGCGCAGCTGCCGCACCTGCGCGATCAGCGGCATGGTGCGCGCTTCGATGCCCTGGATGCGCTGCAGGATCGCTTTCTCCTGGGCGTCGCTGGAGGCGGCGAGCAGGGCATCGAGCGGCTGCGCGGCGCGTGCGTAGTCGCCGGCCAGTTTGTCGATGGTCTGCTCGGTCGCCTGCCGGCCGGCCGGATCGTCCAGCAGCACCACGTCGCGCAGGGCGATGGCGCGGTCGTGCACGCTGCCGCGGAAGTTGATCGCGTAGCGCTGCTTGACGCTGTTGACTTCGTTGATCGCGGTCAGTCGCTGGTCGATGCTGTGCACGCGCTGGATGCCGACCACGGTGAGCAGGACCATCAGCACGATGATCGTGAGGAAGCCGAGCGCGAGGCGCTGACCGATGCGCAGATTGGAAAGGGCGTGCATGGGATCGGGGGAATGGGGGAAGGAAGAGGGATCGACGGTGGGTGACGGTGGACGGGCAGGCAGGTTGCCTGCGCCCGCGTGACGCGCGCATGGCGCGGGTCCCCGGGCCGGCGCATGGATAGCGGCGATGGCCCGTCGAACTGAAGGGAAGGGGCGAGGACGCCCCGTGCGCCGTATCGGGAACGTGACGTTGTGCCCGTCTGCAGCGGCGATGGCCGCCGTGCAGGTCAGGCAGGGCGCAGTGCTGGGTGAGCGACAAGACCAGGAGCGCGTCGCGCCGCCGCCGCGCGCAGGTGCAGCATGGCACCGCGCGCGGCCGGTGCTAAGGTCCGCGCATGACCGGTCCCGCCGACCCGATCCGCTTCCAGGGGACACTGCTGCGTCCAGCCACGCCGCCGGACGCATCCTGGTGTTTCCTGCTGCTGCCTGCGGCGGCCAGCGCCGCGCTGCCCACGCGTGGCCTGGTCAGCGTGGACGGCCAGTTCGCCGGGCACCCGTTCCAGGCCACGCTGCAGCCCGATGGGCGAGGCGGCCACTGGCTGCAGGTCGAGGAGACGTTGCGGGCGGCCGCGGCGGTCGAGGTCGGCACCACGGTGGCCCTGGAGATCGCGCCGGTGGCGGTGGAGCCGGAACCGGCGGTACCCGACGATCTGGCGCGCGCGCTGGCCGCGCATCCACCCGCGCGCGCGGCCTGGGACACGCTGACCGCGGTGGCGCGGCGCGACTGGATCTTCTGGATCGGCTCGGGCAAGCAGGTGCAGACGCGGGTCAAGCGCATCGCCAGCACCTGCGACATGCTCGCCGCGGGCAAGCGCCGGGTCTGCTGCTTCGATCGCTCGGGCATGTACAGCAAGGCCTTCGCCGCGCCGCAGGCGCAGTGCGCTGGATGACGCGCACGCCCGGCGTGGCCGCCGTCGCGACAGGATCCTCGCAAGTGCCTGCCTATACTCCGTGACGTCCATCCATGAGGCCCATCGCATGAGTGCATCCACCTCTTCGTCCGCCGCCGCCGCACCGGGCAGCCTGCGCCGCTCGGTGTCCAACACGCTCAAGGGCTCGGCCGGCAACCTGGTGGAGTGGTACGACGTCTACGTCTATTCGGTGTTCGCCACCTACTTCGAATCGCAGTTCTTCTCCAAGGAGGACAAGAACGCCACGCTGTACGTGTGGGCGATCTTCGCGGTGACCTTCCTGATGCGCCCGATCGGCGCCTGGTACTTCGGCCGCTTCGCCGACCGCTACGGCCGCCGCCTGGCGCTGACGGTGTCGGTGTCGGTGATGGCGGCCTGTTCGTTCCTGATCGCGGTGACGCCCACCGTGGCCAGCATCGGCGGCGCCGCGGCGGTGGTGCTGCTGCTGGCGCGCCTGCTGCAGGGCTTCGCCACCGGCGGCGAGTACGGCACCAGCGCTACCTATATGTCCGAGGCGGCAATTCCGGGGCGGCGCGGCTTCCTGTCCTCGTTCCACTACGTCACCCTGGTCGGCGGCCATGTGCTGGCGCAGGCGGTGCTGTTCGGCATGCTGCACTTCTTCGACAAGGGCCAGATTTCCGAATGGGGCTGGCGCGTGGCCTTCGGCCTGGGCGGCATCGGCGCGCTGGTGGTGTTCTGGCTGCGGCGCACGATGGACGAGTCGCTGACCTCCGAGTCCATTGCCGCGGCCAAGCAGGGCAAGGACACGTCTTCCGGCTCGCTGCGCGAGCTGTTCGTGCACCAGTGGCGCCCGCTGCTGCTGTGCTTCCTGATCACCGCCGGCGGCACCGTGGCGTTCTACACCTACTCCGTGACCGGGGCGAAGATGATCCAGACCGCCTTCGCCGGCGACGACGTGATGGCCGGCACCATCATCAACCTGGCCGCGCTGATCGTGCTGATGCTGATGCAGCCGGTGGGCGGCTGGCTGTCGGACATCATCGGGCGCAAGACCCTGCTGGTGTTCTTCGGCATCGGCGGCGTGCTCTACACCTGGTTCCTGGTGCTGGAGCTGCCCAGGCAGAGCGACTGGCTGAGCGCGTTCGCGATCCTCACCATCGGCTTCGTCATCCTCACCGGCTACACCTCGATCAACGCGGTGGTGAAGGCCGAGCTGTTCCCCACCCACATCCGCGCGCTGGGCGTGGGCCTGGGCTATGCGCTGGCCAATTCGGCGTTCGGCGGCACCGCGCCGCTGCTGTACCAGGCCTCGCTGAAGACCGGCCACGTCACCACCTTCGTCTGGTACGCCACGGCGGTGATCGCGGTGTCGCTGGTGGTGTACATGTTCTTCCTGACCAACAAGGGGTCCAACTGGCTCGACCACGAGGGCGAGATGCGCGCGCGCCGGCGCTGACCGGCGCGGCGCCGGCCCAGGCGATGCGCGTGCCGCCCGGGCGCGGAGCAGGCGGACGCTGAACGGCGCACCCGGTATCGGCCGGGTCGCCTCGCCGCGCGGAGGCCGCGCATGCGGCGGCTGCCAGGCGACTCGGGTACCATGCAGCCCCCTTACGGGCGTTCCCCCATGGCCGATTCCGACAACAGCTCCACTCCCCCGGTGACCCAGGCGCAGGCCGAAGACGCAGTGCGCATCCTGCTGCGCTGGGCCGGCGAGGACCCCACCCGCGAGGGCCTGCTGGACACCCCGCGGCGCGTGGCCGAGGCCTATGGCGACTGGTTCAGCGGCTATCGCGCAGACCCGCGCGAGTACCTGCTGCGCACCTTCGAGGAAGTGGCCGGCTACGACGAGCTGATCGTGCTGCGCGACATCGAGTACGAAAGCCACTGCGAACACCACATGGCGCCGATCATCGGCAAGGTCCACGTCGGCTACCTGCCGCGCGGCAAGGTGGTGGGCATCAGCAAGCTGGCGCGCGTGGTCGAGGCCTATGCGCGGCGCTTCCAGGTGCAGGAGAAGATGACCGCGCAGATCGCCCAGTGCATCCAGGACGTGCTGCAGCCGCTGGGCGTGGGCGTGGTGGTGGAAGGCGCGCACGAGTGCATGACCACCCGCGGCATCCACAAGCGCGGCGTCAGCATGGTCACCTCGAAGATGCTCGGCACCTTCCGCGAGGACGCGCGCACCCGCGCCGAGTTCCTGCGCTTCATCGAGCGCGTGCGCTGAGTCTGCGGATGCGGTGGCGGTCGGTTCCTGCATGAAGCCGCATGTCCGGATCGCCGGCTATCGCCAGTTGCGCGAACAGCCGTTGTGGAAGCTGCTCGCCGCCGACCATGCCCCCGAGCTGATCGGTCTGCTGCAGACCCTGCTCGGCGACGCCCAGCGGCGGCTGCCGGCCGACGTGTTGCACGAGCGCCTGCAGCGCCAGCTCGATGCGCTGAAGGACGACGAGCTCTCGCGCGAACTGCCGCGCACCGCCCAGGCCTACGTGGCGCACTGGCTGGCGCAGGGCTGGCTGGAGCGGCGCCTGCCCGAAGGCGACGCGCAGGAAGAATACGAACTGTCGCGGCAGGCGGCGCAGGCCATCCGCTTCATCGCCGGCGTGCGCGACAGCGCCAGCGTGGCCACCGAGAGCCGGCTGTCGCTGGTGATCCAGCAGCTGGTGCAACTGGCCGGGCAGACCGAGACCGATCCGGACGCGCGCCTGGCCGCGCTGCGCGCTGAGCGCGAGCGCCTGGATGCGGAGATCGAGCGCGTGGCCGCCGGCAAGCTGGCCGCGCTGGACGGCAAGCGCGCGCTGGAACGCACCCGCGACATCATCCGCCTGTCCGACGACCTGACCGAGGATTTCCGCCGGGTCCGCGACGATTTCGAGCGGCTCAACCGCGAGTTCCGCGAGCGCATCATCGACGACGAAGGCGCGCGCGGCGACGTGTTGGAAAAGCTGTTCGCCGGCATCGACGTCATCGGCGAGAGCGAGGCCGGGCGCAGTTTCCAGGCGTTCTGGAGCCTGCTCAACGACGCCGAGCAGAGCGTGCAGCTGGACGCGGCGCTGGAGGCGCTGCTGGCGCGCGGTTTCGCCCGCCGTCTGGACCGCCACGAACGCGCCTTCCTGCGCGGGCTCACCGGCACCCTGCTCGAACGCGGCGGCCAGGTGCACGAGGTGATGCAGCATTTCGCGCGCAGCCTGCGTGGCTTCGTGCAGAGCCGCGGTTACCTGGAACAGCGCCGGCTCAACCAGCTGCTGAAGCAGGCGCAGGGCGAGGCGCTGCAGTTGCGCGATCACCTGCATGCCACCGCCGCCACCGGCTACGTGCTGCCGCTGAGCAGCGCGCGGCTGCGCTCGCCGTCGCAGTGGCGCCTGCACGACCCGCGCAGCCAGCAGGTGGATGGGCGCGTGCAGGCGGCCGAGGCGGCGACGATCTCGCTGGACAGCGTCGGCGACCTGGTGGCGCAGTCGGAGATCGACCTGCGCGGCCTGCGCAACGACCTGCACGACCTGCTTGGCCGCCAGCCGCAGCTGAGCATCGGCGAGGCGCTGCGGCAGCGCCCGGCGGCGCAGGGCCTGGGCAGCGTGATCGGCTACCTGGCGCTGGGCACCCGCCATGGCGTGGTGGTCGACGGCGAATGGGAAGCGGTGCAATGGGAGGGCGGTGACGGCCAGGTCCGGCGCGCGCGCATCCCGCTGGTGTGGTTCACCAAGGAAAAACGCAATGAAATGGTCTGACGAATTCCACGGCCACGATGCGGATGCCGGCGACGCCGCTGCGGCCGCCGCCACTTCCGCTACGGCCGAGGCCTGCACCGCGTTGTTCGCCGGCGACAGCGGCAGTCTGCCGCTGGAGGCGCGGCGCGCGCTGTGCCAGCTGCTGTCCGGCCCCAGCGTCGATGCCTACCGGCACGGCCCGCTGTGGCAGGCCTTGCTGCGCCACGAGGCCGCGATCCGCCGCGTCCTGAGCGAGCTGTTCCTGGAACTGGTGCTGGACCGCGATGGCGGTGTGGCGTTCGCGCGCCAGGCCGACACCGGCGAGCTGGAGACCCCGGCGTTGCTGCGCACCGCGCCGCTGACCTTCATCGAGTCGGTGCTGCTGCTGTTCCTGCGCCAGCAACTGGCCGAGGCCGACACCCGCGGCGAGCGTGCGGTGGTCGACGAGGCGCAGCTGCTGGAAGTGCTGTCGGTGTACGAGAAGAACATGTCCACCGACCGCGCCGGCTTCGCCCGGCGGGTGCTGGCGGCGATCGCCAAGATGCGCGACAACCACCTGCTGTCCAAGCTGCGCGGCAGCGAGGACCGCTACGAAGTCTC
Source organism: Xanthomonas protegens (assembly GCF_038442435.1). Classification (NCBI taxonomy): domain Bacteria; kingdom Pseudomonadati; phylum Pseudomonadota; class Gammaproteobacteria; order Lysobacterales; family Lysobacteraceae; genus Xanthomonas; species Xanthomonas protegens. Next base: position 42,169 of record NZ_JAQJCQ010000023.1, read on the forward strand.
GCCCGCGCTGAAGCTGCTGTTCTCGGCCGAGGACGTGCAGGCGCTGTCGGCGGCCTATCGCGGCCTGCGCGACGGCGTGGCCGAGGCGGCGCCTTGACCGGCCCGCGCCCGCACGTCGCGCACGCCTAGCGCCGGCCTTGCCCCGTGCGCCGGCCGCCGTGGCGGCCGTCCCCGTTTTCCGATGAGTTCCCGATGACGTCCCTGTCCGAATCGTCCACCGTCCCCGTCGCCCCGTCCCTGTTCGCCGAGACCCTGGCCGAGCAGCGCGCGCAGCAGTACCGCATGCGCCGCCTGCAGGTGCACAACTGGGGCACCTTCAACGGCCTGACCGATGTGCCGATCGCCGAGAAGGGCTTCCTGTTCGTCGGCCGCTCCGGCTCGGGCAAGTCGACCCTGCTCGATGCGATGTCGGCGCTGCTGACGCCGCCGAGCATCGTCGATTTCAACGCCGCCGCGCGCGAGGCCGAGCGCAGCGGCCGCGACCGCAGCCTGGTGTCCTACGTGCGCGGCGCCTGGGCCGACCAGCAGGACAGCGCCTCCGGCGAGATCGCCACCCAGTACCTGCGCAAGGGCGCGACCTGGTCGGCGCTGGCGCTGGAGTACCGCAACGCGCAGGGCCAGGCGGTGAGCCTGGTGCGGCTGTTCTGGATCGCCGGCAGCGGCACCGCCGCGGCCGACGTGCGCAAGCACTACATGGTGGTGCCGCGCGGCTTCGACGTGGCCGCCGAACTGGACGGCTTCGACCTGGACCTGCGCCGGCTCAAGCTGCGCCTGGGCGAGGACGTGCATCACTTCGACAGCTTCGCCGGCTATGCCGAACGCTTCCGCCACCTGCTCGGCATCGGCAACGAGATGGCGCTGCGGCTGCTGCACAAGACCCAGTCGGCGAAGAACCTGGGCGACCTCAACGCCTTCCTGCGCAGCTTCATGCTCGACGAGCCGCGCACCTTCGAGGCGGCAGACCGCCTGGTCGAGGACTTCGCCGAACTCGACGGCGCCCACCACGCGGTGGTGACCGCGCGGCGCCAGGTGGAAACCCTGACCCCGGCGCGCGACTACCACGCCGAACTGCTGGCGCTGCGGCGCGGCGTCGGCGAGCTGCGCGAACTGCAACTGGGCATCGACGGCTACCGCGAGCAGCGCCGGCTGGGCCTGCTGGACGCGCGCCTGCAGGAACTGGACACGCAGGACCGCGGCCTGGCCGGCGAGGAAGGGCAGCGCCGCGAGGCGCTGGACAACCACGAGCAGACCCTGGCCGAGCTGGAGACGCAGCAGCGCGCGCAGGGCGGCGAACAGGTCGAGGCGCTGGAGCGCGAACGCGGCCGCGTCGAGCGCGAGCGCGACGAGCGCATGCGCCGCCGCAGCCAGGTCGAACAGGCCTGCCGCCAGCTCGGCATGGGCCTGGCCGGCAGCGCCAGCGGCTTCGCCGAACAGGTGGCGCAGGCGCGCGCGCTGCGCGACGGCGTCGCCGGCGAGGCCAGCAGCCTGGACGAGGCGATCGCCGAACGCATGGCCGAGCGCCGCGAGGACGAGCGCCGCTTCGCGGTCATCCGCACCGAGATCGAGGCGCTGCTGAAGGCGCCCTCGAGCATTCCCGCGCCGATGCAGGCGCTGCGCGCGCGGCTGTGCGCCGAGACCGGCCTGTCCGAAGCCGCCCTGCCGTTCGTCGGCGAGCTGGTGCAGGTGGAGGCCGACCAGGCCGCCTGGCGCGGCGCCATCGAGCGCGTGCTGCACGGCTTCGCGCAGTCGCTGCTGGTCGACGAACGCCACTACGCCAGCGTCGCCGACTGGGTCAACAAGACCCAGCTCGGCACCCGCCTGGTGTACTTCCGGGTGCGCCACAACGCGCCGCTGCAGCAGCGCGAGCCCGATGCCAAGTCGCTGCTGCGCAAGCTGGAGTTGCGCGACCATGCCTATGCGCCGTGGCTGCGCCAGGAACTGGCGCGGCGCTTCGACTACACCTGCGTCGATACCGTGGCGCAGTTGCGCGATGCTGAGCGCGCGATCACCCGCGAGGGCCAGGTCAAGCATCCGGGCGACCGCTACGAAAAGGACGACCGCCACGCCGTCGGCGACCGCAAGCGCTGGCTGCTCGGCTACGACAACCGCGACAAGCTCAAGGTCTTCGAGCGCGAGGGGCAGACCCTGGCGCAGCGCATCGCCGCCTGCGACGCCGACGTCGCCGCCCTGCGCAAGCAGCGCGAGCAGGACCAGGGCCGGCAACTGGCCGCGCACACCCTGGCCGAGCGCGAGTGGGACGAGATCGACGTCGCGCCCAAGCTGCAGCGCCTGAGCGACATCGCCGAGCAGTTGCTGCAGTTGCGCGAGGGCGACACCGCGCTGCGCGCGCTGGGCGAGCAGATCGCCACCGTCCGCGCGCGCCGCGACCAGGCGCGCCGCACCTACGAGGACGTGCGCCTGGAGCGCGCGCAGGTGAGTCGCGAGCGCGCGCGCCTGGAAGCGCAGCGCGAGACCTGCGCCGCGCGCGTGGCCACCGCGGTGATCGGCCCGGCGCAGGTCGCAGGGCTGGACGCGCGGCTGGCGGCGCTGCCGCCGCTGAGCCTGGACAACCTGGAAGCGCATCTGCGCAGCGTCGAGCGCGGGCTCGGCGAACAGCTGGCGCAGAGCCAGGCGCAGGACGCGCGGCTGAGCCAGCAGGTGCTGGACTGCTTCCGCCGCTACTGCCAGCAGTGGCCGGAGGACAGCGGCGACTTCACCGTCAGCCTGGCCAGCGCCGACGATTTCCTGGCGCGCCTGCAGCGCCTGGAGAGCGACGGCCTGCCGCGCCACGAAGGCCGCTTCTTCGACCTGCTGCAGACCCAGAGCAAGAACAACCTGCTGGCCCTGCAGCGCTACACCGCCGAAGCGCACAAGGCGATCAAGCAGCGCATGGACGAGGTCAACGCCAGCCTGGAACAGGTGCCGTTCAACCGCGGCACCCTGCTGACCATCGAGGTCAGTGACCGGCGCCTGCTCGAGGTGCAGGAGTTCCAGCAGCAGTTGCGCGCCGTGCTCGGCCACCAGCAGACCGAGGACCGCGCGCTGGCCGAGGCGCAGTTCGCCATGCTGCGCGGCCTGGTGCAGCGGCTCGGTGCGCAGGAGCCGGAGCTGCGGCGCTGGCGCGAGCAGGTGCTGGACGTGCGCCAGCACGTGGAGTTCGTCGGCGTGGAACTGGACGCCGACAGCCGCGCGCAGGTGGAGATCTACCGCAGCGGCGCCGGCAAGTCCGGCGGCCAGCGGCAGAAGCTGGCCACCACCTGCCTGGCCGCAGCACTGCGCTACCAGCTCGGCGGCGAGGACGGCGAACTGCCGCGTTATGCTGCGGTGGTGCTGGACGAGGCCTTCGACAAGGCCGATAACGAATTCACCGCGCTGGCGATGAACATCTTCGAGAACTTCGGCTTCCAGATGGTGGTGGCCACGCCGCTGAAGTCGGTGATGACGCTGGAGCCGTTCATCGGCGGCGCCTGCTTCGTCGAGATCAGCGGCCGCCACAACTCCGGCGTGCTGCTGATCGAATACGACGAGCAGGCGCACCGTTTGAAGCTGCCCGAGCGCAGCCGCAACGAGGCGGCGACGCCTGCGGTGGGGTCGTCCGTGGCGGTGGTGGATCAGGCCGACGGCGAGCTGCCGCCGCTGCCGACCGCTGCCGCAGCGGACGCAACCGCGGAGACCGTCGCAGACGCCGTTGCCACGCCGGCGCGCGCATCCGGCAAGGCGCGCGCTGGCCGCAGTAACAGCGTGCAACAGCCGACCACGCTCAAGACGCCGTCAGCGACGTCCGGCAAACGTACACGTACTGCTGGCGCGACGCCTGCGGCCAAGGCTCCATCGGTAAAGGCGTCACGCAAGTCCGCTGCGGCTGCGGCCGCTGCACCTCCGTCCACCGCAAGTCGGTCGGCGGCGCGCGCGGCCTCGACGAAGACCGCAAAAGCCGCCACAGCCAGCAAACCTGCGAAGCCGGCCAAGGCTGCGGCGCGCAAGACGCCGCCGACCGCCAAGCGCCGCGACGGCTAAGCGGTGCTGGCGGCCGCGTCGGGAGGACGGGCACGCGCCCATCGCGCCGCGCTGCACTCAGTGCAGCAGATCCCAGCCCATCTTGCCGATCAGCACCACCACCAGCACCAGGAACAACTGCCGGATCAACGGCGTGCCGCCGCGCAGCGCCAGTCGCGTGCCGGTTACCGCGCCGGCCACGTTGGCCACGGCCATCGGCACCGCCGCGGCCAGCAGGATCTTGCCGCTGGGCACGAAGAAGCACAGCGCGGCCAGGTTGGTGGCCAGGTTCACCACCTTCGATGCGGCCGAGGCGCGCAGGAAATCCAGGCCGAAGAAGCGGATGAACAGGAAGATCAGGAAGCTGCCGGTGCCCGGGCCGAAGAAGCCGTCGTAGAACCCGATCGCCGCGCCGATCGCCAGGGCGATCGCCAGTTCGCGGCGGCCGATGTGGCGTGGCCGGTGCAACGCGCCGAAGTCCTTCTTGACCAGCGTGTAGCCCAGCATCGCGATCAGAAGCGCCAGGATCAGCGGGCGCACCGCCTGTTTCGGCAGCAGGCTCACCGCGGTGGCGCCGAGGAAGGCGAACACGAACGCGGCGGCGGTCGCGTACAGCACCGGCCGCCACGGCAAGCGCACGTGGCGCGCGTAGCGCCAGGCGGCGGTGCCGGTGCCGGCCATGGAACTGAACTTGTTGGTGCCCAGGATCACGGCGGGCGCCTGTTGCGGCAAGGTCGCGAACAGCCCGGGCAACTGGATCAGGCCGCCGCCGCCCACCGCCGCGTCCACCAGCCCGGCGACGAAGGCGATGCACAGCAGCCAGGGCAGTTCGGTGGGGATCGACTCGAGCACGCCGGCGCTCCGCGCAAGGGGCCGCAAGCATAGCCGCCACCGGCCGCGACGCGTGCGCGGCGTGCGCCGTGTCGCCGCAGCCGGCACAATCGGCACATGTCCCGGTCCGCCCCACGCCTTGCCGATCCCTGCCCCTGCGGCCGTCCGCGCGACTATGCGCAGTGCTGCGGGCCGTACCACGCCGGCGCCGCCGCGCCCGATGCCGAAAGCCTGATGCGCTCGCGCTACAGCGCCTACGTGCGCCGCGACGCCGATTACCTGCGCGCCAGTTGGCATCCGTCCACGCGCCCGGCGGATCTTGCACTGGATACGCATACCACCTGGCTCGGCCTGACCGTGCAGCGGGTCGTCGACACCGGCGCAGACACCGCCGAGGTCGCCTTTCTCGCCCGCTATCGCATCGGCGGCGGCAGCGCCGTGCGCATGACCGAACATAGCCGTTTCGTACGCGAAGACGGCCGTTGGTATTACCTGGACGCGCTGGACTGACGCCATGGCCAGGCGCGGCATCGGAGTTCCGCCCGCTGGCCGAGACGGGGTGTCGTGTCCGCCGAGCCTGCCGTCGTGACGCCTGCCGAGTTTCCCGCGCTCTTCGCCCGGTTGCGCCGCTGGCGTCGCCACGGCCACGCATTCCTCTGCGGCTGCTTGCTGCTCGCCAGCCAGGGCGCCATGGCGGCGCCCACACCCATGCCGGCGCTGGAAGGCGCCTGGCGCCCAGTCGCCGCGGCCGACCGCGGGGTGCCGCCATCGCCCGCCGATCCGGCTTTGCAGCGTTTCGATCCGAGCCGGTTGACCAAGTTGCAAGGCGGCGAGGCCGGCGTCTGGGTGCTGTTGTGGCCGGCGCAGGGGCCATGGCCGCCGGCGCCGTGGGTGCTGGAGGTGCCCAGTCCTGCCTTGCAGCGGGTCACCTTGTTTGCACCGGTCGCCGGCGCGGCGCCGCAGCAGCGCGGGTTGATGCGCGACGACCCGCAGGCGTTGCCCGGCAATGGCCGTCTCGGCTTCCGCGTCGACGTCGCCCCACCCGCCGGGCAACCGCTGCGGCTGTGGGTGGACCAGCGCGGGGTCATGGCGGGTGCACTGCGCTTCCAGCTGCGCAGCGAGTCCGACTACCTGCGTCAGGACGGCCGCTGGCTGGTGGTCGCCAGCCTGAGCTTCGCGATCATGCTGAGCATGGCGGCGATGGCGTTGGTGTTTGCCTGGCGCCTGCGCGAGGCGACGTTCCTGTACTACGCCGTCTACGTGCTTGGCTACGGCCTGGTGATGGCGCTTGAGACCGGCTACGTGGTGCATCCGCTGGGCCTGGAAATGCTCGGCCAGGCCGCGCGGTTCTGGGGTCGCCTGGGCGTCGCCACGTCGATCGTGGCGGCGGTGCTGTTCCTGGAACGCTTCGCCGACCTGGAGCAGTACCTGCCGCGCGCGCGGCGCTGGCTGCGCGGCTATGCGCTGCTGGTGGCGCTGATCGCGCTGCCGGCGCTGCTACCGCTGCCGTGGCTGGACGCGCTCGGCCGGGCGCTGGTCAACCCGCTGCTGATCCTCGGCGGGCCGCTGCTGCTCGGCGTCGCAGTGGCGGCGGCATGGCGCGGCGCGCGCTACGCGCGGCTGTTCCTGCTCGGCTGGACGCCGTTGCTGGTGGTCACCGCGCTCGGCAGCCTGCAGGGCTTCGGCATGGTGGTGCACTGGACCTGGAGCGAAGAGGCTGCCTTGGCGGCCGGCGCGTTCGAGGCACTGGTGTTGTCGCTGGGCTTGGCCGAGCGCAGTACCTCGCTGCGCCGCGACCGCGACCAGGCGCGACAACTGGCCGACCTGGATCCGTTGACCGGCCTGCTCAACCGCCGCGCCTGGCACGAGCGCCTGACCGCGCTGAAACAGGCCAGCCGGCGCCGGCGGCAACCGTTGGCGCTGATGTTCCTGGACGTGGACCACTTCAAGCGGCTCAACGACCGCTACGGCCACCGTGCCGGCGACGACGGCCTGCGCGCGCTGGCCCAGGCGCTGCGCGAGGAGCTGCGCGGCGACGACCTGATCGGCCGTTACGGCGGCGAGGAATTCGTGATCGCGCTGCCCGGCCTCGATGCGGCGCAGGCCACCCCGATCGCCGAGCGCATCCGTGAGCGCTTCCGCGTCCAGGCCGCGCTGGCGTTTCCCGACCTGCAGCCGACGGTGAGCATCGGCGTGGTCCAACTGCGTCCCGCCGACGATGCCAACGGCCTGGTGCAGCGTGCCGACGAGGCGCTGTACGCGGCCAAGAGCGGCGGCCGCAACCGCGTGGTCGCGGTGCATTGAATGAGCGCCGTGCCGCGGTGCCCCGGGATCGGGGCGGGTGGCGATGCTGCTCCACACCGGCTCACGACCCCAGCACGACCGCCACCGCGCGGGCGCATCGCGCCACGTGAGCAGCCATTCCCCACGGTTGTTTATGATGTCCGGCCTGCTGTTGGCGAGGAACTCCGATGAAGCGTTTCGCCTGGGCCTTGCTGCTGGCCGCGCCTTGCATCGCCGCGCAGACCCTGCCCGCGTCACCGCCCGTGGCGCCCGACCCCGCGTTCGTCGGCTGCCTGTCCACGCTGCGCACGGCGGCCGCCAAGAGCGGCGTGACCACCGCCGCGTTCGATCGCTTCACCGCCGGCCTGCAGCCGGACCCGAGCGTGCTGCCGCTGCTCGACGCCCAGCCCGAGTTCACCACGCCGATCTGGGATTACCTGGCCGGCCTGGTCGACAGCCAGCGCATCGACGACGGCCGCGCCATGCTCGCCACGCACCGCGACCTGCTCGCGCAGGTGGCGCAGAAGTACGGTGTCGACCCGGAGACGGTGGTCGCGGTGTGGGGCGTGGAGAGCGACTACGGCCGCATCTCCGGCAAGCGTCCGCTGCTGGTGTCGCTGCTGACCCTGTCCTGCGAAGGCCGCCGCCAGCCGTTCTTCCGCAGCGAACTGTTCGCGCTGCTGAAGCTGCTGCAGGCCGGCGACCTGCGGCCCGAGGGCCTGACCGGGTCCTGGGCCGGCGCCTTCGGCCATACCCAGTTCATGCCCAGCACCTACGCCCGCGTCGCCGTGGACGGCGATGGCGACGGCCGCCGCGACCTGGTCGCCAGCATTCCCGATGCGCTCGCCTCCACCGCCAACTACCTCAAGCTGGCCGGCTGGCAGAGCGGCCAGCCGTGGGGGCTGGAGGTGAAGCTGCCGGCGGGCTTCGACCCGGCGCTGGCCGGGCGCACCCAGCGCCGGCCGCTGTCGGACTGGCGCGCGCGTGGCCTCACCGCCGCCGATGGCAGCGCGCTGCCGGCCCTGGCCGCGCAGACGCCGGCGGCGGTGCTGATCCCGGCCGGCGTACATGGCCCGGCGTTCCTGGTGTTCCGCAACTACGACGCGATCTACGCCTACAACGCCGCCGAAAGCTACGCGCTGGCGATCGCGCTGCTGTCCGACCGGCTGCGCGGCAAGCCGGGGCTGGTCGCGGCCTGGCCGACCGACGACCCCGGCCTGGGCCGCCCCGAGCGGCGCGAACTGCAGACCCTGCTGCTGGCGCGCGGCCACGCCATCGGCCAGGCCGACGGCGCCATCGGCACCGCCACCCGCCGCGCTATCCAGGCCGAGCAGCAACGCCTGGGCCTGCAGCCGGCCGACGGTCGCGCCGGGCAACGCATCCTCGATGCACTGCGTCGCGAGGCGGGCAGTCCGCCCGCGGCACCCGCGCCGACACCGGCCACGCCGCCGCAGCCGCCTGCACCGGCAACGTCGCCCGCACCCGCACCCGCACCGACGCCGGCACCCACCACGCCGCCCGCAACGACGCCATTCGGCGCCAAGCCACCCACCGCATTTCGGCTGCCGGCCGCTTACCCAGCCTTCGCCCAATCCCCCGCGCCACGGAGCATCCACCCCATGTCCGACGTCCCCGGCCTGAGCACAGGCGACTTCCACGGCTATCCCTCGCTGCTGGTGGAGACCCCGCAGTCCACCGCCGCGATCAGCCTGTTCGGCGGCCAGGTACTGTCGTTCGTGCCCAAGGGCGGCACTGACGCGCTGTGGCTGTCGCCGGACGCGCAGCCCACGCCGACCCCGATCCGCGGCGGCACCCCGGTGTGCTGGCCGTACTTCGGCCGCCAGGGCCAGAGCGACGCCGTGCCCGCGCACGGCTTCGTGCGCACCGTGCCGTGGCAGTTGCAGGATGCGCGGCGCGAGCCCGACGGCAGCCTGGTGCTGACCCTGGCGCCGCCCGACTTCGACGACCTGCCGCTGCGCCTGCGCATGCAGTTGCGCATCGGCGCCACCCTGGAGCAGCGCTTGGTCACCGACAACGTCGGCACGGTGCCGGCCCGCTTCACCCAGGCGCTGCACAATTACTTCCGCGTCGCCGACGCCACCCAGGTGCGGGTGCAGGGCCTGGATGGACTGGACTACCTCGACAAGTTCGAGAACTACGCCACGCCGCATCGCCAGCACGGCGACTGGAGCCTGCAGGATCCGCGCGACCCCGGCCGCAGCGACCGCATCTACACCGGTGCCGGCGGCCGCTACACCCTGCTGGACCCGGGCCTGCAGCGCCGCATCGAGATCGCGACCACCGGCAGCCGCACGCTGGTGGCCTGGAACCCGGGCGAGGCCGGCGCACAGAAGATGGCCGACGTCGGCCCGCACTGGCGCCAGTTCGTGTGCCTGGAAGCGGCCAACGCCGGACCCGAGGTGATCGAACTGGCGCCGGGCGCTCAGCATGTGCTGCAGCAGACGATTTCCGTCGTGGCGTTGTGACCGCGGCCGGACGGCGGCCCGGCGGTCGGCATCGGTGACGGCCCGGCCGTGATCGCGGCGCCGGTGCGCCTTGCTGGCATGCGTCGCGCCGCTGCTGCGCCGGACCCTCACCCCCGCCCCCTCTCCCGGCGGGAGAGGGGAGTCGCTCGGTGTAGCCGGACGTGGTGCCGATGCAATCGGGCCAGCGCGCAGACGTCATGGCACCCAATCACCGCAGGAAGCGTCCCGTAGGAGCGGCTTCAGCCGCGACGGGGCCTTCCCAGGTAAAGCCCGGTCGCGGCTGAAGCCGCTCCTACCGTGCAATCCGTATCCGGCCTCGATGGCGCCGGATGCAGGTTATTGGAGGTGCCTTTCAGTCCCAACGCGATGGCCTCTGCGGCCGCGGCTGAACCTGCTCGTCCGCCTTCGGCCTCCGCGGTGATGCGAGAGGGACTTCAGCCCGGCGCGCGATCGGCCAACCTCCCATTGTGGGAGGGACTTCAGTCCCGACGCGATGATCCCGGCCGGCCGCAGTCGGCGCTACGCCTGCGGCCAGCGGTGCAATTGGACTGGCGATGCAAGAGGGGATCGGCCTCCACCTGCGACCGGCCAAGCCGCAGACCATTGTGGGAGGGACTTCAGTCCCGACGCGACGACCTCCGCCGTTCGCGATCGGAATCGTGCCGACCGCACCCAGCCCAGCCACCGCGGTGCGGCAGGCAGGCGGCGCTGTCCACTCCGGTCTCCCGCGCCTGCTGCGGCGCCGATTACACTGCCGCGTCCGCCAGGAGGCCTGCCGTGCACGCTTCGACTCCCGCTGTCCGCTCACGCCGCGCCGCGGTCGCCTTCATCTTCGTCACCCTGCTGATCGACGTGCTGTCCTTCGGCGTCATCATTCCGGTGCTGCCCTCGCTGGTGCGCGGCTTCACCGGCGGCGATTTCGCCGCCGCGGCCAGGTGGGTCGGCTGGTTCGGCTTCCTGTTCGCCGCGCTGCAGTTCGTCAGCTCGCCGCTGCAGGGCGCATTGTCCGACCGCTACGGTCGGCGCCCGGTGATCCTGGCCTCGTGCCTGGGGCTGGGCGTGGACTTCATGGTGATGGCGCTGGCGCAGAGCCTGCCGGTGCTGCTGCTGGCGCGCATGGTCTCCGGCGTGTTCTCGGCCAGCTTCACCTCGGCCAATGCCTACATCGCCGACATCACCCCGCCCGACAAGCGTGCCCAGGCCTACGGCATCATCGGCGCCGCGTTCGGCGTCGGCTTCGTGGTCGGTCCGCTGCTGGGCGGCTGGCTCGGCAGCCTGCACCTGCGCGCGCCGTTCTGGTTCGCCGCCGGGCTGGCCCTGCTCAACTTCCTCTACGGCCTGTGGGTGCTGCCCGAATCGCTGGCGCCGGAACGGCGCACCGCGCGCGTGGACTGGGCGCATGCCAATCCGTTCGGCGCGCTGCGCCTGCTGCAGCGCTACCCGCAGGTGTTCGCGCTGGCCGCGGTGATCTTCTTGGCCAACCTGGCGCACTACGTCTACCCGAGCATCTTCGTCCTGTTCGCCGACTACCGCTTCGGCTGGGGACCGAAACAGGTCAGCTGGGTGCTGGCCCTGGTTGGTGTGTGCAGCATCGTGGTCAACGCCGTGCTGGTGGCGCGGGTGGTGCGCCGCTTCGGCGAGCGCGGGGCGCTGTTGTTCGGCCTGGGCTGCGGCGTGATCGGCTTCGCCATCTACAGCGTGGCCGGCAGCGGCGCGCTGTTCCTGCTCGGCGTGCCGATCAGCGCGCTGTGGGCAGTGGCCGGGCCGGCGGCGCAGGCGATCGTCACCCGCCACGTCGGCGCCGACGCGCAGGGCCGCATCCAGGGCGCACTGATGAGCCTGGTCAGCCTGGCCGGGGTGATCGGGCCGCTCTTGTACGCGTGGGTGTTCGCCGCCTTCATCGGCCCGCATGCGTTGCTGCACTTCCCCGGCGTGCCGTGGCTGCTGGCGGCGCTGTTGCTGGGCGGCGGCTGGATCGTGGCCTGGCGCCGCGCGCGGGTGCCGGCCGCCGGGGTGGCTGGCGGCTGAGGCGCAGCGCGGGCAGTGCGTCCGGCATGAACGGCTCAGCTTGCCGGGATGGGCGTCGTCGCGTCCCACGTGGCTTCGCCTGGCACCGCGCGGTCGCGGTTGTTACGCTGTACCACCTCTTTCGTCGCGGCCGGCCGGCTGCTGTACCAGTCGCCTGCATGATGTCTTCTCCCGACGGAACCGCCCTGCCGTTGACTGCTGCGCGCCTACTGCGCGAGGCCACTGCGCAGCAGCACCAGGCGGTGGAAGACCTGCCGGCGATGCGCGCGCTGATGGACCCGGCGCTGTCGCTGGCCGACTACGTGCAACTGCTGCGTCGCCATCACGCGGTGCTGGCCGGCTGGGAACAGCGCGAAGCGGCCTGGCTGCGCGACTGCGGCGACGCGCAGTGGCAGTACCAGCCGCGCACCCCGCTGCTGGCGCAGGATCTGCATGCCCTGCGGGCAACGCCGCCAGCGCCGCAACCGCTGCCGCCGTCCGCCGAGGCCGGGACCCGTTGGGGCATGCTCTACGTGGTCGAGGGCTCGCGCCTGGGCGGCCGCGTGATCGCCCGGCACCTGCGCCAGACCCTGGCCGGCGCCGCGCCGGCGTTGTCCTATTTCGAACTCGGCCATGCCGACCCAGCCGCCTGGCGACACTTCCAGCAGCGCCTGGAGCAGGCCTTGCCGACCGCGCCGCTGCAGCAGGCCGCAGTCGACGGCGCCCGCGCCATGTTCGCGCACTTCCATACCCACTTCGCCCTGGAGATCGCCGCATGAGCGACATCGTCGTGCCCCTGGACATGGACGCATGCGCACGCGAGCCGATCCATATCCCCGGCTCGGTGCAGCCGCACGGCGTGCTGCTGGTGATCGAGCCGCAGGACGGGCGCATCGTCCAGGCCAGCGCCAGCGCCGCCGACCTGTTCGGCCGGCCGCTGGACGAACTGCTCGAACAGCGCTACGACGCGCTGCTCGTGCTGGAGGATCCGCGCACGCGTCGGCTGCCGGACGCGGCCGAGCGCAGCGACCTGGCCTATGTCGAAGTCGCGCTCAAGCACGCGGCCGCGGCCGCCACGCAGCGCTGGGTCGGCGCCTGGCATCTGTATCCGGAGCAGTGGCTGCTGGAACTGGAGCCGCGCGACGCGCCGCTGGCCGATGCCACCCTGCGCGAAGCGCTGCCGGTGCTGCGCCGGCTGGAGGCCGACCACAGCATCGAGGAGGCCTGCCAGCGCGCCGCCAAGAGCCTGCGCAGCCTGATCGGCTACGACCGGGTGATGATCTACCGCTTCGACGACGACTGGAACGGCGACGTGGTCGCCGAGGCGCGCGCGGCGGAACTGGAGCCGTATCTCGGCCTGCACTATCCGGCCAGCGACATTCCGGCGCAGGCCCGCGCGCTGTACTTGCGCAACCGCGTGCGCCAGATCGCCAACGTCGGCTACGTGCCCTCGCCGATCCAGCCCACCCTGCATCCGCGCCTGCGCGCGCCGGTGGACCTGAGCGACGTCAGCCTGCGCAGCGTCTCGCCGGTGCACCTGGAGTATCTGGCCAACATGGGCGTCACCGCCACGCTGGTGGCCTCGATCGTGGTCAACGATGCGCTGTGGGGCCTGATCGCCTGCCACCACTACCGCCCGTATTTCTGCAACCACGAGATGCGCGACGTCGCCGATGCGTTGAGCCGTGCATTGGCCGGGCGTATCGGTGCGATCAGCGCGGTGGCGCGCGCGCGCACCGAGTCGGTGCTGCTGACCGTGCGCGAGAAGCTGATCACCAACTTCAACGACGCCGAGATGCTCACCGCGTCGATGCTCGACGAGATGGCCTCGGACCTGCTCGACGTGGTCGATGCCGACGGCGTGGCGGTGTTCCACGGCGACCACGTCACCCGCCACGGCATGCTGCCGGCCACCGAGGACCTGGCGCGGATCCGCGAGCAGATCGAGTCCACCCATCACGAGGCGCTGCGCCACGACGCGGTCGGCGCCCTGCATTCGGACCAGATCGGCGAGACCTTCCCGGCGCTGGCCGATCTGGCGCCGCTGGCGGCCGGTTTCATCTTCGTGCCGCTGATGCCGCAGGCGCGCAGCGCGCTGCTGTGGACCCGCCGCGAACAGGTGCGCACGGTCAACTGGGCGGGCAATCCGCAGTTGGCCAAGCTGCAGGACATCGCCGGCTCGCGGCTGTCGCCGCGCAAGAGCTTCGACCTGTGGCAGGAGACCGTGCGTGGCCGCGCACGGCCCTGGTCGCCGATCAGCCTGGAATCGGCACGCAGCCTGCGGGTGCTGATCGAACTGATGGAGCGCAAGCGCTTCCAGCAGGATTTCGCCCTGTTGGAGGCCTCGCTGTCGCGGCTGCGCGAGCCGGTGGCGATCGTCGAGCGCGGCGAGGGCGCGCGGCGCAGCCGCCTGGCCTTCGTCAACGAGGCCTTTGCGGCCCTGTACGAGCGCGAAGTCGCCGAGTTGATCGGCTGCGACCTGGAGCGCCTGTACGCCAGCGAGGCGGTGCTGGCCGAGACCCAGCGCATCGACACCCTGCTGCGGCAGGGACGAGCCGCCTACGTCACCCTGCCGCTGCGCGTGGACGGCACCACGGCCGTGCACCGCCAGTTCGATTTCGAACCGCTGCCCGATCCCTCCGGCGTGCCCAGCCACTGGCTGCTGCAGTTGCGCGACCCGCGCTGAGTCCGGTGTGGCGGCGCAGCCTCAGCGGCTGCGCCGCCACAGCGCCAGCGTCGCCGCACCGGCCAGCAGGCCCCACAGCGCCGCGCCGATCCCGAACAGCGACAGTCCCGACGCGGTGACCAGGAACGCGATCAGCGCCGGCTCGCGCTCGCGTTCCTCGCGCAGCGCCGAGGCCAGGCTGTTGCCGATGGTGCCGAACAGGGCGATGCCGGCGATCGCCATCACCAGTTCCCGCGGAAAGGCCGCGAACAGCGCGGCCACGGTGGCGCCGAACACGCCGATCAGCAGATAGAAGACGCCGGCGAACACCGCGGCCATGTAGCGCCGCTGCGGATCTTCCTGCGCCTCGCGGCCCATGCAGATCGCCGCGGTGATCGCGGCCAGGTTCAGCCCGTAGGCACCGAACGGCGCCAGCACAGTGTTGACCACGCCGATCCAGCTGATGGTCGGCGAGATCGGCACCGCATAGCCGGACGCGCGGATCGCTGCCACCCCGGGCAGGTTCTGCGAGGTCATCGTCACCACGAACAGCGGCAGCGCGATCCCGAACAGCGCCTGCCACGACAGCGTCGGCCACACCAGCACCGGCTGCGCCAGGCGCAACTGCGCCGCCTCCAGATGCAGCGCGCCGTTGCCCGCGGCCACGGCGATGCCGACCAGCAACGTGGCGATCACCGCATAGCGCGGGAAGGTCCGGCGTCCGAGCAGGTAGGTGGCGAACATCGCCAGCGCCATGGCCAGTTGGTGCTGCATCGCCACGAACACGTCCAGGCCGAAGCGCAGCAACACCCCGGCCAGCATCGCCGAGGCCAGCGACAAGGGAATGCGCCGCAGCAGGCGTTCGAACAGGCCGGAGAAGCCGGCGAGCGTGGACAGCAGCGCCACCACCACGAAGGCGCCGATCGCATCGGACAGCGGCAGTCCGCCACCGCTGCCGATCAGCAATGCGGCGCCGGGCGTGGACCAGGCGGTGACCACCGGCATCCGGTAGCGCAGCGACAGTCCGATGCAGGTCAGGCCCATGCCCAGCCCCAGCGCCCACATCCAGGAAGCGATCTGCGCCTGCGAGGCACCGACGCTGCGCGCGGCCTCGAACACGATCGCCGCCGAACTGGTGAAGCCGACGAGCACGGTGACGAAGCCGGCGATCAGCGCAGGCAGTGAAGCGTCGCGCCAGAGCGAGCGGGCAGCAGCGGTCATGCGGAGTTCCATGGGGGAGCGCAGCCTGCATTCTCGGGCAAACGCCGGCGATCGGCTGTGCCGCGCCTTTACCACTTAGAGAGGAGAGCGGGGCAGCACGCAGCGCTGCCAGGGCGCGCAAAAAAACGGTTGACCTTTTTTTCAGTGCCATTAAACTGCGCGGCTCGCTACGCAACTGCCGAGCTTCGGCGCGACAGAGGCAGGCGGGGCCGGAAACACCTAGCGAACATCGGGTGTTGACAGCGTGAAAAAGTCGGTTAATATGGCCGGCTCGCTTCGAGGAAAAGCCTTCGGATTTGGACGAAGAAGCGGCGTCAACCA
>NZ_JAQJCQ010000024.1:0-32542 GCF_038442435.1 Xanthomonas protegens
CGGCTTCAGCCGCGACGGGCCTTCCCGGTAACGCCCGTCGCGGCTGAAGCCGCTCCTCCCCGCAATCGCGCGCAGCGGCATGCCGCCTCGGGCGACCCGTCCCTGCGCCGCGCCGTACACTGACCGATCCGCCGTCGCTGTCCGAGTTCGCATGCCCGTGTCGCCCGCCTGTCGTGTCCGCCCCGTCGCCATGATGCTGGCGCTCGCCCTGGCCGCCTGCAGCGGTCCCGCGCTGCGTGCGCCGTCGCCTGCGCCGGCCAAGGCGGTGGGCTATCTGCCGGCCGCGGCGGTGCCGGACAGCCTGCAGTTGCTGCCGCCGCCACCAGCGGCCGGCTCGCCCGGCGACGCGCTGGACCTGGGGGTCAACCGTGAGGCGCTGGCCCTGCGCGGCAGCGCGCGCTGGCAGCAGGCCGCGCGCGATGCCGACCTGAGCTTCCCGACCGGCGCCGGCCAGTTCGCCTGCGCGCTGGGCGTGGCGATCGATGCACAGCACACCCCGCATCTGTACACCCTGCTGGAGCGCAGCCGCATCGACGCCAGTGCCGCCACCAAGGCGGCCAAGCGCCGGTACCAGCGCGCGCGGCCGTTCCTGCGCAACGAGCAGGCGGTGTGCACCCCGGGCGATCTCGACGACCTGCGCCAGAGCGGCTCCTATCCGTCGGGACACAGCGCCATCGGCTGGGCCTGGGCGCTGATCCTGAGCGAGATCGCGCCCGAACGCGCCACTGCGCTGATCGCGCGCGGCCGCAACTACGGCGAGAGCCGGCTGGTGTGCAACGTGCATTGGCAGAGCGACGTGCTCGCCGGCCGCTTCATGGGCGCGGCCACGGTGGCGCGGCTGCACGACGACCCGACCTTCAGCGCCGACCTGGCCGCGGCGCGCGGCGAGATCGCCGCCGCCCGCGCGACCGGGCGGATGCCGGCCGGCGACTGCGCCGCGGAGAACGACGTCCTGCAGGTGCGCCCGGCCAGCGCGCTGTAAGGCGACCGCCGCGCGCGGCCACACGACGGCCACGCGCACGGCGGCCGACACCTCACGCGTCGAGCGCGTCCTCCACCGCCACGGCCGGCGACGCCGCCGCGGTGTCTTCCGCAAGCCGCGAGACCTGCGCCGGTCTGTGTGCGGGCGCCGGCGCGCCCAGGCGGAACAGTGCGACCGACTGGCTCAGTTGTCCGGCTTCCTCTTCCATGGCGCGCGCCGAGGCCGTGGCTTCTTCGACCAGTGCCGCGTTCTGCTGGGTGGCCTGGTCCATCTGCGCCACGGTGGTGTTGACCTGTTCGATGCCGGCCGACTGCTCGCGCGAGGCCGCGGAGATCTCGCCCATGATGTCGGTGACGCGCTGCACCGAGGCGACGATCTCCTGCATGGTGGTGCCGGCCTGGCCGACCAGGGCCGAGCCGTCGGCCACGCGCTCCACCGACTCGTCGATCAGCCCCTTGATCTCCTTGGCCGCATTGGCCGAGCGCTGGGCCAGCGTCCGCACCTCGCTGGCGACGACCGCGAAGCCACGACCCTGTTCGCCGGCACGCGCGGCTTCCACCGCGGCGTTGAGGGCGAGGATGTTGGTCTGGAAGGCGATGCCGTCGATGACGCCGATGATGTCGCCGATACGCCGCGACGAGGAGGCGATGCCCTCCATCGTGCTCACCACCTGGCCGACCACGTTGCCACCCTGCACCGCGACCGCGGCGGCGCCGGCGGCCAGGCGGTTGGCCTGCTGCGCGTACTCGGCATTCTGCTTGACCGTGGAGGTCAGCTCTTCCATCGACGCGGCGGTTTCTTCCAGGCTCGCCGCCTGCTGCTCGGTGCGGCGCGAGAGGTCGTCGTTGCCGGCGGCGATCTCGGCGGCGGCCGCATCGATCGCGGCGGACGAGTGCTGGATGCGGCCGACGATCTCGGTCAGACGCGCGACGGTGGCATTGGCATCGTCGCGCATCCGCGCGAACACGCCTTCGAACTCGCCGTGCATGCGCCCGGTCAGGTCACCGCTGGCCACCGCCTGCAGCAGCGAGGAAAGCGCGTTGAGGTTGCGATCGGCCGTGCTCATCAGCTGGTTGAGGTCGACCAGGATCTGCCGGAAGTCGAAGTCGAAGGCGGCCTCGTCGCTGCGCGCGGTGAAGTCGCCGGCCGCCGCCGCCGCGGCCATCCGCTTGATTTCGCCATTGATCCGCAGCAGGTTGCGGCGCACGTCGTTGAGCGACTGGGTGATGACCGCGCGTTCGCCCGGCAATGCTTCCAGTTCCTGCGACAGATCGCCGCGAGCGTAGCGCTTGATCAGCTCGACCACGCGCAGGGTCACCGCGATGTGCCCCTCGACCAGGGCATTGCCGGCCTGGACCATGCTGCCGAATTCGCCGGGGAACTCGCTGGCGACGATGCGGTGGCTGGTGACGCCGGCCTCGTGCTGCGCGCCCATCTCGGTCTGTGCCTGGATCACGCGGCGCAACTGGCGCTGCATGCTGTCCATGGCCTGCAGCAACTGGCCGACCTCGTCGCCGCTGTCGATGGCGATGGGGTTGTCCAGCTTTCCCTGCGACACCGCATGCGCGGTGCGGATGGCACGCCGCAACGGACGGGTGATGGCGCGCGCCACGATCCAGCCGAAGGCGATGCAGGCCAGCGCGCCGAGCACGCCCACGATCAGGCCGCCGACGCTGGCGGCGATCGAACTGTCCACGGCGTTCTGCACGGTGGCGCGGAAGCGCGCGTCGGCGCTGTGGTGCATCGCGTTGAGGTGGGTGCGATAGCGCTCCAGCGACGGTGCCATCGCCTCCATCTGCGCCGCATCCGGTTCGCGCTGCTGCGCGAAGGCCGCGGCCACTGCCGCCGCATGCGCGTAGTACTCGTCGAACTCCTTGCCCAGCCGCGCCAGTTCCCGGGCATTGCCCGGGTCGGTCTGCTGCAGCTTCTGGTAGGACGCGTGGATCTGCGACGCGATCGGCGCGGTCGCCTTGAGCATGTCCATGTCGCCGGCCGCCGCCGCGCCGTTCAGTCCATTGATGATCTTGTCCAGCGCGGCGACGTTGCGCGTCATGGTGTCCAGCACCGGGAAGTGCACGTCGCGGATCGCCTCCAGATGCCCGTTGTTGCGCTGGAACACCACGGTGCTGAAGCCGATGTAGCCCAGCAGGCACAGGATCGACACCGCCGCCGGCAGCAGGATCTTCCAGAACAGCGGCAGGGAAAGCAGACGTCTCATCATGGAGGCTCTCCGGAGGCAATTAGGGCTTGAAGACGACCTTGACGCTCGCATCCTGCGTGCCGGCATCGATGTAGCCGATCGCGCCAGGCGACGCGGCGACCGCCTTCTTGACCGCATCGTCGCCGGCCACGTGCTTGGGACGCTGCGCCTTGCCGGTGAACATCAGCTGCGACCAGTACGACTTCAGCTGCGCGGCATCGCGGCCGGTGACCTTCTTGTAGAACTCCTCGCGCGCCTTAGCGCCCTCTTCCTGGTCGATCGGCGTGGCCTGCGCGCCGCCCGGCAGGCTGTTGGACTTGGCCAGGAAGATCTGCGACACCTGGTCCTTGCTCAGGCTGTCCACCGGGCTCTTGGACGACATCACCACCACCACCTCGGCCTGCGCGGCGGTGCAGAACAGCAGGGCCAGCGCCGCAGCGCCGGCAATCTTGTAAGCATTCATGGTGTCGTCCTCAGAACACGAAATCGAAGGAGGCCGACAGCAGGTTGTAGCTGCCGCCAGGACGGAAACCAGGCTGCAGATTGTCGAGACTGCCGTAGGAACCGGCGTTGTTGACGATGTGGCTGGCTTGGAACTTGAAGGCCGCGTTCTCGTACACATCCCAGCGCAGCGAGGCGGTGTAGCTGTGGCGGCCGTCCTCGGCGAGCGCGACGGCACGGGTCATCAACCCCAGCGGATCGGCGCCCGGGGCGATTACCGGCCCCTTCTTGTCGACGTTGGCGTAGGTCAGCGACGGGGTAAGTGCACCAAAGCGCGCGCCGGCGCTCACGTAGCCGGCGGTGGTCTTGCCATTGAGCGAGGGCGCGTAATCGGAGCGGATGACTTCGGCGCGCGCGAACCACGAGCCGGGATCGTAGCTGTAGCCGACGCTGGCGAAGCTGCCGGCGACGCCGACCGTGCTCAGCCGCTCGGCCAGGGCCGGGTTGATCCGACGGTACACGGCGAACAGGCGGTCCAGATCGTCGGTGCGGTAGTCGGCATTGCCCTTGATGTAGGCCACGCGGTAGGTGGAGGCGCCCTGGTCCAGGACCAGCGACAGGCCGCGCATCGCGTGCACTTCGGCCTTCTTGGAGTCGATGCGGCCGTAGAAGCCCTGCACGCTCAGCACGCTCTGGCCGACATTGCGCGTGTACACGCCTTCCACGCCGTCCATCGCCAGCAGGTAGTTGTAGACCTCGTAGGGCGGACGCACCCACGGCGTGGCGTAGCCGACGCGCTGGTACTCCGACAGCATGTACAGCGGCGCAGTGATGCGGCCGACACGCACGGAGAAATCCGGGGCGAACTGGTATTTGACGTGGGCCAGGGTGACCTTCGGCGCATACGAAGCGCGCTCGGCGTACTCGCTGGTGACCTGCAGCACGCCGCTGAACTTGTCGGTAAAGGTGGCGTTGACCTGCCCGGCGATGCGCGAGTCCGGACGCGGCGAGGTCCGCTGGCTGGCACCGGCGCCTTCGGTGGTCTGCAGGTCGGGCGCGAAGTCGGCGTGGTCCTCGGTGGAGTGCACCAGCCCCAGGGTGCCGAAGCCGCTGAAGGACAGCTCCGGGCCGTCCTGGGCCTGGACATTGCCGGCAGAGGCGAGTGCCAGCGCACCGCTCAACAGTAAAACCTTGAATTTCATTGAATTTCCCCAGATGCATGGCGGGTTGGCGATGGCCGACGATCCGACCGCATCCCTATCCCCGTGGATGCGACCCGTGACGGCAGTGAGCCGATAACGGCGTTCGCGCCGCGTTCTTGAGCGCTGTCATGGTTTTTACGACGAACGGTTCGCAGAACCCGGGCCGCGGTGTGCCCTGACGGCCGGCCAGCGGTGGCTGCGGCCACCCTGCCGTTGGACAGATGTCGGCCGTCGCGGCAGCCCGCTAGACTCGCCGCCACGACCCGCCAAGGACCTGCACCCATGACCCAGTGGTACTTTCTGACCGGCAGCGAACAGACCCGCTCCGGCCCGTTCGACGATGCCGATGCAGTCACCTTCGCCCGCAACAACCCCACGGCGCTGGCCTGGAGCCAGGGCCAGAACGGCTGGCTGCCGGTGGCGCAGATCGCGGCCCTGCAGGGCGGCGCGACGTTCCTGCCGCCGGGCCTGCCGCCGCCGCCGGCCGCAGGCGGCCGCGCCGACGAGATCGACTTCCGCATCGTCGGCCACGAAATGCAGTTCGTGGAGATCGAGCTGGACCCGGGCGAGAGCGCGGTGGCCGAGGCCGGCGCGCTGATGTTCAAGGACGCGGCGGTGCAGATGGACACCGTGTTCGGCGATGGCTCCGGCGGCAACCAGGGCGGGCTGATGGGCAAGTTGCTGTCGGCCGGCAAGCGCCTGGTCACCGGCGAGAGCCTGTTCACCACGGTGTTCACCCATCAGGGCCAGGGCAAGGCCAAAGTCGCCTTCGCCGCGCCCTACCCCGGCACGGTGCTGGCGATGAAGCTGGACCAGCACGGCGGCCGCCTGATCTGCCAGAAGGACAGCTTCCTGGCCGGCGCGCGCGGCGTGTCGCTGGGCATCCATTTCCAGCGCAAGATCATGACCGGCCTGTTCGGCGGCGAAGGTTTCATCATGCAGAAGCTGGAAGGCGACGGCTGGGTGTTCGTGCATGCCGGCGGCTGCGTGATCGAGCGCGAGCTGGCGGCCGGCGAGCGGCTGGACGTGGACACCGGCTGCGTGGTCGCCTTCCACGCCTCGGTGGACATGGACGTGCGCCCGGTCAGCGGCATCAAGAGCATGTTCTTCGGCGGCGAAGGCATGTTCCTGGCCACCCTCACCGGCCCCGGCAAGGTCTGGCTGCAGTCGCTGCCATTCTCGCGCCTGGCCGGACGCATGTTCGCCGCCGCGCCGCAGGGCGGCGGGCAGAACCGCGGCGAAGGCTCGGTGCTGGGCGGCTTCGGCCGCATCCTCGACGGCGACAACAACTTCTAAAGCAGGGCATTAGCCCCTCTCCCACCGGGAGAGGGGTTGGGGTGAGGGTACGTGCGCGCAGCGCCTCGGAGAATTAGTAGTTCAAGCCTCCACACCCTCACTCAATCACCCGCGCAGACCACACCATGACCTCCAGTCGTGGGCGGTGCAGGAGGATGCGGCTATCCTCGCGCCGGCTCCTTCCTTCTTCTTCCTTCCGCGACGCATCCATGACCGTGTTCCGCTCCCCGCGCCTGCTGCTGTCCCTGTCCCTGTTCGGCCTGCTTGCCGCCTGCGGCGGCGAACCCAAGCCGGCACCGCCGGCCCCGGTGGTGAGCGGACCCGCACCGGCGCCCACGCCGGCGGCCCAGCCGCTGCGCATCGGCATCGCCCTGGGCGGCGGTGCGGCCAAGGGCTTCGCCCACATCGGCGTGATCAAGATGCTGCAGGCCAATGGCCTGGAGCCGACGGTGGTGTCCGGCACCAGCGCCGGCAGCGTGGTCGGCGCGCTGTACGCCAGCGGCATGGACGCGTTCCAGATGCAGCAGGCGGCGGTGGCGCTGGACGAGAGCAGCATCCGCGACATGCGCCTGTTCTCCGGCGGCTTGGTGCAGGGCCAGGCGCTGCAGGACTACGTCAACGCGCAGCTCAAGGGCAAGCCGATCGAGAAGCTGGCCAAGCCGTTCGCCGCGGTCGCCACCCGGCTGGAAGACGGCGAGCGGACCGTGTTCGTGCGCGGCAATGCCGGCCAGGCGGTGCGCGCGTCCAGCAGCATCCCCGGCGTGTTCGAACCGGTGACCATCGGCAAGTTCCATTACGTGGACGGCGGCGTGGTCAGCCCGGTGCCGGTGGACGCGGCGCGCCAGCTCGGCGCCGACTTCGTCGTCGCCGTGGACATCTCCAGCAAGGCCAGCGGCAAGAACCCGGGCAGCATGCTCGGCACCGTCAACCAGTCGATCGCGATCATGGGCCAGCGCCTGGGCCAGCAGGAACTGGGCCGCGCCGACATCGTGATCCGGCCCAAGGTCAACGACATCGGCGCGGCCGACTTCGCCCAGCGCAACGCCGCGATCCTGGAAGGCGAAAAGGCCGCGCTGGCAGCGATGCCGCAGATCAAGGCCAAGCTGGCGCAACTGCAGCAGCAGCGCGCGGCCGCCGCAGCCGCGGCGGCAAAGGCCGCGCAACCGGCGCCGCCGCCGTGCGAGCCGCAATCGCGACTGGGACGCCTGCTGCGCCGCGACAATCCCTGCAAGAAGGACTGAGGCTTGCTCCCCTCTCCCCCCGGGAGAGGGGTCGGGGGTGAGGGTCCGACCGCAAGCACCGCTCGCGGCGCACGCAGCCCCGCCCACACCACACCGCCGCTCAGCACCGCCAGCGCAAGCGGAAACTATCAGCGCAACGCGCTCCGCCTACCGCCCCCCTCTCCCACCGGGAGAGGGGCTGGGGGTGAGGGTCCGACCGCTAGCGCAGTCTCCCTGCACAAGCGGCCACGCTATTACTGCGCCGCAGCTCAGTACCGCCAGCGCAAGGTAAAGCTGACGAAGCGCGGTTCGCCGTAGTTCTGGTAATCCAGGTTCGCCCAGTACTTCTTGTTCAATGCATTGGTTACCGCCAGCGTCGCGGTCCACTGCGTGCTGAGCTGGTAGTTGGCATTGAAATGCACCAGCGCGTACGGATCCTGCACCACGGTGACCGGGCGCGTGGCGGCGCTGCCGTCGCCGAGCGGGCGCTGGATGTTGTAGCCGCGCACCGCGCTCTGCCAGCTCACGCCGCCGCCCAGGCTCAGGCGCTGCCAGGCGCCCGGCAGGCGCACCTGGGTGGACAGCTGCAGATAGTCCTCCGGCAGGTTCGCGTAGATCGCGTCGGTGGGCGCGCGGGTGACCTTGGCGTGGGTGTAGCCGGCATTGAGCGTCCAGCCCGGGCGCAACTCGCCGTTGTATTCCAGTTCCCAGCCGCGGCTCTTGGTGCCGTCGACGCCGATGTAGGCCGAGCTGCCGTCGGGCAGCGAGGCTTCCGGCTGGGTCATGTCGCGCACCGCGTAGTTGTCCTGCTTGGCCTCGAACACCGCCGCGCTGAGCAGCGCACGGCCGTCGGCCAGCTGCGCCTTGATGCCCGCTTCCAGGTTGGAGCCCTGCACCGGCGCCAGCAGGTTGTTGTCCTTGTCCTTGTAGTTCTGCGGATTGAAGATCTCGGTGTAGCTGGCGTAGGTGGAGATGGCCGGGGTGATGTCGTAGACCAGGCCGACGTAGGGCGTGACCTCGTCGCTGACCCGGTAGCGACCGCTGGTGCCGGTGTAGCTGCCGTCGGCGGCGAAGGCCTGGGTGCGCGTCTGCCAGGAACTCAGGCGCGCACCGGCGATCAGCGACAGCGGTTCGGCCAGGCGCAGCCGGGTGGAGGCGTACACGCCGCGCTGGGTGGTGCGCGCCTCGCGCCGCGCGCCGGTACGCGCGGTGGTGATCTGGCCCACGTCGCCGTGCCAGTCGTAGACGTTGGGGATGTAGTAGCAGCGTTCGCGGCCGCAGGTGGTCCAGTCGCCCGGATAGCGCAGCGCCAGGGTCGGCGTGTTCGACTGCAGGTCCTGCCAGCTGCCGCCGAGGACCAGGTCGTGGTCGCGGCCGAACAGCGGGAAGCTGCCGGACAGGTACACGTCCAGGCCGTCGCGGGTGTCGGTGGTCTGCCCGGCGGCGGCGCGCAGGTAGATGCCGCTGCCGTCGCGCTTGGGATAGCCGCTGCCGTAGACGCGCAGGTTTTCGACCTCGCCCTCGGTGCGCGCCAGGTTGACCTTCAGCAGCCAGTTGTCGCCGAAGCGCTGTTCCAGGTTGGCGAAGGTGGTGTGGGTGTTGCGCTGCCAGCGCGCCCACTTCGGCGCCAGGTTGGTGGAGGTCGGCAGGTCGGCGAAGCTGCCGTCGGCGAAGAAGTACGGCACCGTGCCCCAGGTCGAGCCGACCGGGTCGTTGTCCTGGCGCTGGTAGCCGACGGTGACCGTAGTGGTGTCGGTCAGGTCGCCTTCCAGCACCGCCATCCCGGACATCTTCTGCTCGGTGTAGTGGTCGTAGTAGTAGCCGCGGTCCTGCCAGGCGGCGACGAAGCGGCTGCGGAAGCGGCCGTCGGCGGTCAGCGGCGCGGTGACGTCGGCCTGGGTGCGGCGGAAGTCCCAGGTGCCGAGCGAGGCCGCGAACGACGCATCGAAGCTCTTGCCGGGGCGCTTGCGCAGCAGGTTGACCGTGGCCGAGGGAATGCCGGCGCCGCTGAGCAGCCCGTTGGCGCCGCGGATCACCTCGACGCGGTCGTAGAAGACCATGTCGTATTCCTGGTTGGTGGAACCGCTGTAGGTGGGCAGGCCGTCGACCTGGAAGTCGGTGATCTGGAAGCCGCGCGCGAAGTACAGCGGGCGCTGGGTGTCGTAGAAGGACACGTTGACGCCGGTGACGTTGCGCATGACGTCGTTGACGCTGAACAGCGATTCCTCTTCCAGCCGCTGCTGGCCCAGCACGCTCACCGATTGCGGCGTCTCCTGCAGCGTCAGCGGCAGGCGGGTGGTGGTGGACGGCTGCGCGCGGCTCGGGCTGCCGCTGACCTCGACCTTGTCCAGCGTGGTCGGCTGCACGTCGGCCGCGGCCTCGGCCTCGGCGGCGAACAACGGTGCCGAGGCGGCGGAGAGCGCGGACAGCACGGCGAGGGACAACAGACGGCGTGGAGCGGAGGAAAGCATGGATCGATCTCGCGGGGTGGGGCGCGGCGGCGACACGGTCGCGCCGCGGTGGAGGAAAGGGACAGGCGCAGCCACGCTCCACGGCGGGAACCGACGTGGCTGGCCCGGCAGGGCTGGCGGAGGGGCTGTGGCCGTGGATGGCCGTCGCAGAACGCAAATGTAAATCGTTAGCAACAACTTAACAAGGGCGGCCACGCGCCGACACGCAGTGGCACGCGCCGCTGCCGGGCCGCTAGCCGCGCGGCAGCGGCAGGCCGGCGAAGCCCTTGACCGTGCGCAGCACGAAGCTGGAATTGACGTCGGCGACGCCGGCGGCGTTGAGCAACTTGTCCAGCAGAAACGCGGAGAAGTGCGCCAGATCGCGGACGTAGACGTGCAACAAGTAGTCCATGTCGCCGGTCAGCGCATGGCAGGCGACCACCTCGTCCCAGCCCTGCACGCTGTCGGCGAAATGGGCGATGCCGCTCTGGCCGTGCTTCTCCAGCTGCACGCGCACGAAGGCCTGCAGGCCCAGGCCGATCGCCGCCGGCACCAGCCGCGCGGCATAGCCGGCGACCACGCCCTCCGCCTCCAGCCGCTGCACCCGGCGCAGGCAGGCCGAGGGCGACAGGTTCACCTGCGCCGCCAGCTCGGCATTGCTGGCGCGGCCCTGCCGCTGCAGCAGGGCGAGCAGGCGCAGGTCGGTGCGGTCGAAGGTCGGCGATCCGGTCATTTATTGCTCTGCAACATGGCGTCTGCGCAACAATCTTGCGCGCAGCGCGCCGATCCATGCAACTTCGCAAGCTCATTGCGCGCCCGCGCGCCTACCATCGTGGTATTCCTTTCCGGAGCGTCGACCATGGACACCGCACCGCGCCGCGTCGAACACCAGCAGACCGACAAGGGCTACGTGCCGGTCTACACCACGGCCGTGGTGACCCAGCCGTGGGACAGCTACAGCGCCGACGACCACGCCACCTGGGGCACGCTGTACACGCGCCAGCGCGAATTGCTGGTCGGCCGCGCCTGCGCCGAGTTCCTGCAGGCGCAGGACGCGATGGGCATGAGTTCGCAGGCGATCCCGCGCTTCGACGAGCTCAACGCGGTGCTGCAGGCGACCACCGGCTGGACCCTGGTCGGCGTGGAAGGATTGCTGCCGGAGCTGGACTTCTTCGACCACCTGGCCAACCGCCGCTTCCCGGTGACCTGGTGGATCCGCCGTCCCGAGCAGATCGACTACATCGCCGAGCCGGACCTGTTCCACGACCTGTTCGGCCACGTGCCGCTGCTGATGAACCCGCTGTTCGCCGACTACATGCAGGCCTACGGCCGCGGCGGCGTCAAGGCGCACGCGATCGGTCCGGAGGCGCTGCAGAACCTGACCCGGCTGTATTGGTACACGGTGGAGTTCGGCCTGATCGACACCGCCGACGGCCTGCGCATCTACGGCGCCGGCATCGTCTCGTCGAAGGGCGAATCGCTGTACTCGCTGGAGTCGGACGCACCCAACCGCATCGGCTTCGACCTGCAGCGGATCATGCGCACCCGCTACCGCATCGACACCTACCAGAAGACCTACTTCGTCATCGACAGCTTCGAACAGCTGATGCAGGCGACCTCGCCGGACTTCACCCCGATCTATGCGGCACTGGCGGACCAGGTGCATCTGCCGGCCGGCCAGGTGCAGGCGCAGGACCGCGTGTTCCATGCCGGCAGCGGCGAAGGCTGGGCGGACGGCGGCGACGTGTGAGGTGGGGCGATGTCCGTCTCCGCCGAGCTTGACGGAGACGGACATGGCGCAGGGTCAATCGGTGCCGTACTTCGGGTTGTAGGGTCCGTACAGCAGACCGCCAGGGTGGCCGGCGGAGAGCAGACGCTGGCTGGCCACGTTACCCATCTGATGCCCTTGGTCGGTGACCTGGTTGACGACCTGATTGATCGCAGCCGTCACCAACATCCCGACCAGGCCGCCACCAGCGTTGTTCTGATTTTCGCCGCTCGACGCCTGTGCCTGGCCCTGCCACAGCACCGTGCCGGTGCGAAGATCCACCAGCTTGGCGTTGGCCGAGACGACGACCACGCTGTTGATGATCTGATACACGGCACCGTACTTTTCCACGGTGATGTACAAGGCAGCGTCGGCTCCGAAGATCTCGCGCAGCTTCTCCGGCGCGACCGCCTGCGCCTCGTCGGCCAGCGTGATGCCGTTCTGCTTGAAGGTCTCGTAGACCGGCGCCACCGGCATCACGTAGTAGCCGGCTTCGGCCAACGGCAGCGTGGTCACCGACAGCACGCTCAGGCTGGCGTTGACATCCGGGGCATGGCTGACCGGCGGCAGGACCAGGATCGACCGGGGCTTGCTGGCCTTGTACGCGCTGTAATCGCGGGACATCGGCTGCGTCGCGCAAGCGCTCATTAGCAGGCCAAGCACAGCCACGCAGGCCATTCTTGCGACGTTCTTCATTGCGCGCTCCTCGCTTTGCTGGCGTTCTTCAGCAACAGATCGATGTACGTGGTGGATTCGGGGTACTGCGTCTTCTCGGCGAGGAGTTGCTGCTGGGCCTTGGCATCGTTGCCGGTTTCGGCATAGAGCATCCCCAGATGCGCCTGCAGTCCAGGCGGCGGCCTGCGGTTGGCGGCCTGCATCACCTGCAGGTCCTTTTCCAGCGCCTGGATCTGTTGCTCCGGGCTATCGCCCTTGAAATGGCTGTAGACCTGATCCTGGTAGCTGCCCCACTGGTAGAGCGATGCGCTCTGGTGGGCACAGCCGACCAGCGCGAGCATGGCGCACGCGCCAAGCCAGAACCGCTTGCGGACGTTGATGGTGTTCATGTGCGAGGGTCCGTTGCGGGTCACTTGACCGGCTTCCATGCGCCGGAGTCGACCGCGGCGGTGAGATTGTTGACAGCCTCGCGGATCGCCAGATCCAGGACTTTGCCGTTGAGCGTGGAGTCGTAGCTGGAGGTCCCGCCAAAACCGACGACCTCGCGGTTGGACAACGTGTACTCGCCGCCACCCTGGACCGAATACACCACTTCGGACGTCGCACTATCGACCACGTTCAGGCTGACCTTCGCATAGGCCTGCTGCTGCTTGCCGCGTCCGAGGATGCCGAACAGCTGCGTATCGCCGGTCTCCTTGCGGCCGAACTCGGTCACGTCGCCGGTGAGGACGTAATCGGCGCCCTTGAGTTGCTGTGCCTGCCCCTTGATCTGCGCTTCCTGCTTGATCTCGCCCATGTTGTCGCGATCCAGCACGCGGAAGCGATTGGTCTGTTGCAAGTGGGTGATCAGGATGGTCTTGGCCTGGCTACCCAGACGATCTGCGCCATCGGAAAACAGGCCACGCATGAAGGACGAGCGGTTGTCGAACTTGCCCACCGCGATCGGCGCGCGTGCGCCGGCGTAAGGCACGCTGGCCGCCGCAACGGTCTGCGGTTTGACGCTCTGATGGGTTTCGGTCGCGCAGGCCGCCAGGCCCAACGCAAGCGTCAACCCCATGGTCCCCTTGATCACACTGTTCTTCATCGATTGCCCCTTGTTGATACAGCTACGAAAAAACCATTCGCCGGCGGCCCTATCCTTGCCCAGCGTCGCTGCATGCGACAGGCATGCACGACCGCACGCGTACGACGCGAGCCGGGCCATCGGCGAGAACAGGAAACAGGCACAGCGGAAGATCGATGTCGCTCCATGACCATCCTGCGCAGGGCAGGGAAAGAAAAATCCATGTCGTCCCGCGACGCAGCGGGACCCAGCTAGGTGATGGGTATCGGCGGCGCTAGGTGGAACTTTAGAAATTTTTTGCGGGCCCGTCGCAATGCAGGCGTGCACGGGCCGTGTTGTCTCGGTCGCCGAACCTGGATGCTGCGCCATCGCGCTGCGGCACACTGCACCGCGCCAGAGATCGGCCAGTACACAGCGGAGAATAGGCAATGCGCCGATCCCGGGCCATCGACGGCGACCCTACGCTGCGCAGCGAGCGAGATCGGTGCGCCACGACGCGGCCACCCCGGATTCCCGGATGCTCCCGCCCAACGCATGTTGGCGGTCCTGTGCGTCGGGAGAACCCAAATGCTCATTTATGTCGGCCTGGACGGCGATCAGGCGGATCAGCGCGGCGCCAAGCTGAAAGCCTTGCAATCCCACTTCGGCGAAACCCAATCGCATGCGCTGACACTGCTCGACGCGGCCTCGCTATCGCCCAGCAACAAGACGCGCGGCAAGCGCCTGGTGATCAATTCGCACGGCAACGTCAACGTCTTCGCCGGGCTTGCACCGGAGGCATTCCTGCAGCAACTGCTGGCCAAGGGGCTGGGCAAGGAGTCGTTCGAGGAGATCGTGCTGATGGCCTGCCAGGTCGGCGCGCAGAGCCAGAGCAACTCCATCGCCAACAACTTCGCCAAGGACCTGAAGCGCTTGCTGGTCGGCCACGGCATCCTCGCCAAGCTGTACGCGCCGCGCGGCACGCTGACCTACCTCGTGCACACCGAGCAGAAACTGGGCCAGACGTTCTACGTGGTGGACAGCATGCATATCGCCTGCCCGGAGCGGAACTATCCGCTGGCGGAAGGCCTGCTGCTGGTGCAGTGAGTTCGCATGCCAACGCCCCGCAGATGCGGGGCGTTTGGCGAACACGCTACCGGACACACCCGCCTGGGCGTGCGCGGCCTCAGGCCGCGGCGGCGTCGGCCTTGCCCAGCACGCCGGCGACGAAGGCGCGCAGGTCGGCGTCCTTGGCGTTGTCGAAGAAGCACTGCTGGAAGCGCGGGCCGCCCACGGCCTGCTTGACCAGTTCCGGGTCCAGCGCGCGCAGGCCGTCCAGGTAGGACTTGGCCAGGGCCTGCTTGACCTGGGTCAGGATGCCGGCGTTGGCCTGCTGCGATTCGCGGCGCTCGGCCGGGTAGCCCATGCCGCGCTCGCCGCTGAAGGCCTTCTCGAAGATATAGCGCACGTTGATCTCCGCGCCCCAGCCGTAGCCCTTGGCGAAGGCCAGCGCCAGCGCGTTGCCGTTGTTGACCTGGGCGAACAGGTAGGCGTCGGTCGGCTCGATGCAGTAGCCGCAGAACACGCCCGGATGCGCGTTGAGCGACATCATCGCGCCCTGGCCGGTGCCGCAGCCGGCGACCACGAAGTCCACCGCGCCGGCGTTGAGCAGCAGGCCGGCGCAGATGCCGAGGTGGATGTAGGTCAGGCGATGGTCGGCATCGCCGTCCATGCCGACGTTGAACACGCTGTGGCCCTGCGCGGCGGCGACGTCGTTGAGCTGCTGCAGGATCACCGGGTTCTTGGCGGCCTGGCTGAACTCGTTCATTAGAGCGATTTTCATGGGGGTCCTTTGCGTGGATTTGCTGAAGTGAGAAAACTGGGTTGGCTGGCTGACGTACCCTCATCCGCCCTTACGGGCACCTTCCCCCAAAAAGGGGGCGGAGGTCCCGGAGGGAGAAGGAAGGGCGGTTAGCGGGCTAGCCAGCCGCCGTCGACCGGGATGACCGTGCCGTTGACGTAGTCCGAGGCGCTGCTGGCCAGGAACACCGCGGTGCCGCCCAGGTCTTCCGGTACGCCCCAGCGGCCGGCCGGGATGCGGTCCAGGATCGCCTGGTTGCGCGCGGCGTCGGCGCGCAGCTGCGCGGTGTTGTCGGTGGCCATGTAACCGGGGGCGATGGCGTTGATGTTGACGCCCTTGGCGCCCCACTCGTTGGCCAGCAGGCGGGTGATGCCGGCGATGCCGGACTTGCTGGCGGTGTACGACGGCACGCGGATGCCGCCCTGGAACGACAGCATCGAGGCGATGTTGATGATCTTGCCGCTGCCCTGGGCGATGAAGTGGCGGCCGGCGGCCTGGCACATGAAGAACGCGGACTTGATGTTGACGTTCATGACGTCGTCCCAGTCCTGCTCGCTGAAGTCCACCGCATCGGCGCGGCGGATCAGCCCGGCGTTGTTGACCAGGATGTCGAGGCGGCCGAGGCCGGCCAGGGTCTCGTCGAGGATGCGCTGCACCGGCTCGATGCTGATCAGGTTGGCCTCGATGGCGACGAAGCGCCGGCCCAGCGCGGTGACCTTGGCCTCGGTCTCGGTGGGCGCGGCGATGCCGGCGGCGGCGATGTCGGCGCCGGCCTGCGCCAGCGCCACGGCGATGCCTTGGCCGAGGCCGGTGTTGGCGCCGGTGACCAGGGCGACCTTGCCTTCGAGACTGAACGGGTGGGTCATTGCGTGGACTCCTTGAGGGAATGCGGACGACGGGAATGGGAGCGGCGCGCGGGACGGCGGCCTACTTGAGCTGGCAGATGTCCAGCACGTGCATGTCGGTGTAGTCGAGGTTCTCGCCGCCCATCGCCCAGATGAAGGCGTAGTTGGCGGTGCCGGCGCCCATGTGGATCGACCACGGCGGCGACACCACGGCCTCGTTGTTCTGCACCACGATGTGGCGCTGCGCGTCCGGCTCGCCCATGAAGTGGTAGACGCGGTCGTTGGCGCCGAGGTCGAAGTAGAAATAGACCTCGCTGCGGCGGTCGTGCAGATGCGGCGGCATGGTGTTCCAGACGCTGCCCGGCTTGAGCACGGTCAGCCCCAGCAGCAGCTGCGAGGACTGGCAGGTGGCCGGCACGATGTACTGGTAGATGGTGCGTTCGTTGCTGGTCTCCAGCGCGCCGCGGTCCAGCGCCACCGCCTCGGCGATCGACAGCCGCTTGGTGGTGAAGCGCGCGTGCGCCGGGGTCGAGGCCAGGTAGAACTGCGCGGGCGTGGCCGCGTCGTCGGAGGCGAACACCACCTCGGCGCTGCCCATCGCCACGTACAGGCCGTCCTTCGGGCCCAGCGGATACGCGGTGCCGTCGACGGTGACGGTACCGCTGCCGGCGCCGACATTGATCACGCCCAGCTCGCGCCGCTCCAGGAACGGGTGGCCGGCGGCCGAGGCCGGTTCGGTCTGCGCCGGCAGCGTCAGCGCCCGCGTGCGTGGGGCGGCGCCGCCGAGCACGAAGCGCTCGTAGTGGGTGTACTTCAGGGTCACCGCATCGTCGACGAACAGGCCATCGAGCAGGTACAGGTCGCGCAACTGGTCGTTGCTGGCGCCCTTGATCGCGTCGGGATGGGTCGCGTAGTGGGTCTTGCAGTACAGGGACATGGGGCGCTCCAGTGCAGGCGACGGCATGTGGCAGCCCGCCACGGAGGACAGTCTAGCGGGTCTGGTAAACCGGTGTCATTCCGCAGTGCACGAAGTGCCGGGATTGGGGATTCGCGATTGGGGATGGAAGGCACTGCGCCGCGCGTGCGGCGCAGCGGCTCAGCGCGGCAGGGGTTGGCCGACGTCGATGCGGTTGCCGTCGGGGTCGGCGAAGACGAAGCAGCGCAGTCCGAAGTCGGCGTCGCGGATCGCCTTGATGATGCGGACGCCCTGCGCCTGCAGGCTGTCATACAGGGCCGCGGCGTCGTCGACGATCAGGTGGGCGACGTTGCTGGTGCTACCGCGGTGGTCGGGGCGCAGGGTCAGGTGCAGTTCGGCGTCGTCCTTCTTCAGGATCACGAAACCGACCGGGCTGCCGTTCTGGAACACGCTGCGGAAGCCCAGGCGGTCGGTGTAGAAGGCGACGGCGCGGGCGACATCGGCGACGGGCACGGTCGGCGCCAGGCGGCCGAAACGGACCGCGACGGGGGCGGGGATGGGGGACGACATGGCGAAGGCTCCTCGCAGGAAGGCCGCGCGGTCCGCCCGGGCGGTGCCGGAACGGAACGGGCCTTCGATGGGCGGAGCGGTGTCCGCACGGTCGGCGGCAGTGTAGACCGTTTGCGACGGGTCGGGAGGCGGGGGCGGGACACGTGCCTTGGCCGACATGTGGGTATGACGCATGGATGGCGTTGAAGCGCGCACGCCCCGCGGTCAGCGGGCGCTTCACTGCTTGCTTGGGAACGGCTCCCGGTCTCCTGGGAATCGTTCGCCGCGACAGTTCGGTTCTTGCGCGTCGCGGCTGAAGCCGCTCCCACAGGAATGCGCCGGGCATCCCTGTGGGAGGGACTTCAGTCCCCACGATGGAGGCTGTCAGTCGGCGTTCGGTTCGCTTGTCGCGTCTGCATGATCGTCGACTCCCACAAAGCGCCTGACACCCGCATTGCAGGTCGCTGACGCCGCTCCCGCAGCGGCGGAGGAGCGTGCGGCGGAGCCAGGCGAACTGCCGGGGCGCGCATCCCGCATCTCGCCGTGTCTTCGCGAGCGCCTGGCAGGCCGCAAGCCTCCGTTTGCCACCGCGCGCTGCGGCGCGTCTAGGGCGCGCGGCAGCTCGCCACGCCGCCGCGCTCAGTCTTCCGGCGGCTGGCAGGAGTCGCGCACGATCAGGTGCGGGCGCACGCTGGCCACCGCCAGCGACGGCGTGCCCTCGGGCTGGATCAGCATGGCCGCGGCGGTGCGGCCGGTGTCGCGGGTATGCCGGCGCACCGAGGTCAGCGAGGGCCACAGCCGCGAGGCCAGCGGGCTGTCGTCGTAGCCGATGATCGACAGCTGGCGCGGGATGTTGATGTTGGCGCGCAGCGCAACCTTGTACACGCCGGCGGCCATTTCGTCGTTGCCGGTGAAGATCGCGCTGGGGCGCTGCTTGCCCAGCAACAGCTTTTCCGCGGCGGCCACGCCCGATTCGAAGGTGTAGCCGGCCTCGACGATGCGCGCCGGCGGCAGTTCGATGCCGCGCCGGGTCAGCGCGTCGATGAAGCCGGCGGTGCGCTCGTGCGCCGAGCGGTAGGCGCTGGGGCCGGTGATCAGGGCGATGTCGCGGTGGCCCAGCGACAGCAGGTAGTCGGCGGCCTCGGCGGCGCCGTCGCGGTCGTGGGTGACCACCATCTGCGAGGTGTCGTCCAGCGGCAGCGAGGCGATGCGGGTGTAGCGCACGCCGATGCCGGCGAGCATGTCCGCCAGCGCCTGGTCCTCGGAGGCGCGCGGCACCAGGATCACCCCGTGCAGCTTCTGCTGCTGCACGAAGCGGCGCACGCCCTCGATGTAGCCGGGACTGCGGCTGTCGCAGGGATGCACCACCAGCTCGAAGCTGGAGCCGCGCAGTGCGTCCAGCGCGCCGTACTGCATGTCCACGATGTACTGCGCGGTGGGGTTGTCGTAGACCATGCCGATCAGGAACGAGCGACGGAACGCCAGCCCGCGCGCCAGCGGGTCCGGCGCGTAGCCGACCTCGCGCATCAGCGCCTCGACCTTCTCGCGGGTGTCTTTGCGCACCAGCGGCGAGTTGTTGATGATCCGCGACACGGTCTTCTTCGACACCCCGGACAGGCGCGCGATGTCGTTGATCGTCGCGGCCTTGCCGTGGGCGGAAGCGGGAGCATCGACGGAACGGGGCTTGTTCGGCGCCATGGACGGAAAACCGGGCGAAAGAAAGGGGATTCTACTGGGTGTCATGTCCGCTCCAGCGCACGGTCACGGAAGCGGTGTAGGCGCACCGCCCCGGTGACCGGCCGCGGCGCCGCCAAGGCCGGCAGCGGCGATCGGCGCGAACGGCCCGCGGTCATCCGCCTGGCGCGACCCGGCGCCGCCGGGCCGGCTCAGGCGCGCAGCGCGCGCGGCAGCCACAGCGACAGCTCCGGGAAGAACGCCACGATCAGCAGCACGCACAGCGCCGCCAGCCAGAACGGCCAGATGGTGCGCATGCTCTGGGCCACGGTGATCTGCCCGATCGAGGTGCCGATGAACAGCACCGAGCCCACCGGCGGGGTGATCAGGCCGATGCCGCCGGCCAGCACCATCACCAGGCCGAAGTGGATCGGATCGATGCCGTAGGCCTTGGCCACCGGCAGGAAGATCGGCGTGCAGATCAGGATCTTCGGCGCCAGGTCCATAAACATGCCCAGCAGCAGCAGCATCACCACGATCATCAGCAGCACGGTGTGCTGGCTGTGGGCGATGGACTGCAGGAAGTGCACCGCCGCCGCCGGCACCTGCAGGTAGGCCAGCAGCCAGCCGAACACCGCCGCGGTGGCGATCACGAACAGGATCACACCGGTGGTGCGCGCGGCATGCGTCACCGCGGCGAAGAACTCGGCCCAGCGCAGCTGCCGGTACAGCAGCGCGGTGACCAGCAGCGCGTACACCACCGCGATCGCCGCGCTCTCCACCGCGGTGAAGATGCCGGCGCGGATGCCGACGAAGATCAGCGCGACCAGGCCCAGGCCCGGCAGCGCCCCGACCAGGCGCAGCGCCACCGCGCGCCAGCCCGGGAACGCCTCGGTGCCGTAGCCGCGCGAGCGCGCCACCGCGTAGCCGGTGAGCATCATCGCCGCGGTCATCAGCAGCGCCGGGACGATGCCGGCGGCGAACAGGTCGGCGATCGACAGGCCGCCGCCGGCCGCGGCCGAGAACAGGATCAGGTTGTGCGAGGGCGGCACCAGCAGCGCGACCAGCGCCGCGGTCATGCTGACGTTGACCGCGTAGTCGCGGTCGTAGCCGCGGTTGATCATCTGCGGAATCATGGTGCCGCCGACCGCCGAGACGTCGGCGATGGCCGAGCCGGACACGCCGCCGAAGAACAGCGAGGACAGCACGCTGACCTGGCCCAGGCCGCCGCGCATGCGCCCCACCAGCGAGGACGCCAGCGCGATCAGGCGGTCGGAGATGCCGCCGCGCAGCATCAGTTCGCCGGCGAAGATGAACAACGGGATCGCGATCAGCGACGCCGAGCCGCTGCCGGCGGAGATCTGCTGCACCAGCACCACCGCCGGCAGATCCAGATACAGCAGCGTGGCCAGTGCGGCCGTGCCCAGCGCATACGCCACCGGCACGCCGATCAGCAGCAGCACCACGAACAATCCCAACAGGATGGCGATGGCCATGCTCAGTTCCTCCCCACGATGGTGCCCGGGCGCAGCACCCGCCAGGCCTGGTACAGCGCGAACACGCTCATCAGCGCGCCGCCGATCGACAGCGGCAGGTAGTTGATGCTCTGCGGCATCTGCGCGCCGGCCATCTTGATGTCCAGCCCGTCCAGCAGCAGCACCGCGCCCCACCACGCGATCACCGCACCGATGGCGGCCACCAGCAGCGGGCGCACCAGGTCGATGACGCGGCGCAGGCTGGCGTGCAGCGTCTCGGCCAGCAGGAAGAAACCGAAGTGGCGGCGGGTGTGCACGCCGGCGGCGGCGCCCAGGCTCATCGCCGTGCTCAGCAGCAGCAGCGTCACCGGCTCGGTCCAGCTCGGCGAGTCGTTGAGCACGTAGCGGGTGAACACCTGCCAGCCCTGCACCACCACCAGCCCGAGCAGGGCGGCGGCGGCGGTGCCGATGGCGAGGTTGGCGATCCGGTCCAGCAGCCGCTGCAGCGGCGGCACCGGGAGGGCGGGGGCGTGGTCGGTCATCGGCATGGGCTCAGGCGAAATCGCGGATGCGGCGGTAGAGGGCTTCGATCTCCGGCTGCTGCCGGTACTCGGCCAGCAGCGGCGCGGCGGCCTTGCGGAAGGCCGGCATGTCCACCTCGTTGATGGCCACGCCGTAGTCGATCACCTGCTGCCGCGCCTGCGCCTCGGAGGCATCCCACAGCCGGCGCATCACCGTCACCGACTGCCGCGCCGTCTGCAGCACCAGCGCGCGCTCGTCCGGCGTCAGCGTCTCGAAGCTGCGCCGGGACATCACCAGCACGTCCGGCGCGTACGAGTGATCGCTCTGCGACCAGTAGTGCGCGGCCTCGAAGTGGCGGCTGGACTGGAAGCTGCGCATGTTGTTCTCGGCGCCGTCGATCATGTGCGTTTCCATCGCCGAGAAGGTCTCGCCCAGCGACATCGGCGTCGGGTTGGCGCCGAGCATGCGCATCAGCTTGAGGAAGATGTCCGAGTTCGCCACGCGCAGCTTGAGCCCGTGCAGGTCCTTGGGCTGCCGCAGCGGATGCTTGGTGTTGTAGAAGCAGCGCGCGCCGGAGTCGTAGATCGCCAGCCCGACCAGGTCGCGCTGCTCGAAGCTGCGCAGGATGCTGTCGCCGACGTGGCCGTCGATCGCGCGGCGCAGGTGCGCCACCGAGTCGAACACGTACGGCAGGCATAGCGCCTGGGTCAGCGGGAAGGCGTTGTTCAACGCACCGGAGTACACGCGGGTGATGTCGATGGCGCCGAAGCGCGCCATGTCGATCGCCTCCGCCTCGCGACCGAGCTGGCCGGAGTGATACTCGCGCAGGCGCAGGCGGCCGCCGGTCTTCTGCTCCAGGGTCTGCCCGAACCAGCGCACCGCCTCCACGGTGGGGTAGTCGGCCACGTGCACGTCGGTGGCGGTGAGCAGGCGCGTGCCGCTGGCCTGCGCCAGCGCGCCCAGCGGCACGCCGGCCGCGGCCGCCGCGGTCAGGCCCGCGCCCAGGAATCGTCTACGAGTGATCATGCTGCGCCCTCCCGCGCGTCATTGCCGTCGCAGCCTAGGCCGCGACCGCCCTGCAGTGAAGTTCGCCGTAGCCGTCGAAGCGGATCGTCGCCTGCTGGCCGATGGCGATG
This sequence comes from Xanthomonas protegens, assembly GCF_038442435.1. NCBI lineage: Bacteria > Pseudomonadati > Pseudomonadota > Gammaproteobacteria > Lysobacterales > Lysobacteraceae > Xanthomonas > Xanthomonas protegens. The sequence goes on from NZ_JAQJCQ010000024.1 coordinate 22,255, forward strand.
TCGTGGATGCCGGTGGCGTTGCCGGTGGCGATCAGCTCGCCGCGGCGCAGCGGCCGGCCGCGCCTGGCCGAGCGCGCCAGCGCGAACGCGAACGCCGCACGCAGGCCGCCCGGCAACAGCGTGGCGCCGCCGGTGCCCACGCACTGGCCCTCGATCCAGGTCTCGGCGCGCAGCGCGGTCTCGTCCAGCGCGGTCCAGTTCGGCACCTGCGGCCCCAGCAGCAGGCCGTTGTTGTTGCCGAAATCGGAGATCACCACGCGCGGCCCCAGCTGGTTGATCGTGGCCAGCGGGCTGCTCGCCACTTCGACGCCGACGAACAGCGTCGCCGGCACCTGCACGGCCTGCTGTGGAGTCCAGTCCAGCTGGTCGGCCGGCACGTCCGCCTCCAGGCGCAGTACGTACTCGGCCTCGACCGCGCCGAAGCCGCCCTCGAACACCGGAATGTTCGTTGTTCCACCGGTGGCATTCCACAGCGCAGCCGCGAAGATCGGGCCCAGCAGGCGCTCGTCCCCGGAATGGTCGCGACGCTCGGGGGCGATGTAGCCGACCTTCCAGCCGACCACGCGGTCCGGCCATTGCGCGATCGCCAGGTCCTGCACGCGGTAGGCGGTCTCCAGATCGTCGGGGATGACACCGGGGAAATCGGGCAACGCACGGCCCTGGCGACGGGCCTGGACGAAGCGGGCCGCGATGTCGGCCAACGCGGGCGGTGGCGTCTGCGACGGGCCGGAAGGAAGGCTCAAGGGCATCTCCGCAAGGAATGTGGGGGATCGGAATTGCTGCGCCGCGCATCGACAGCGCGTTGCGCCGTTGTATATGGTAAACCGGTGTCATTGGCAATGTGCGGTGCGGCAAAAGGCCGCCTTGGCGGCCGGGATTCGGGATTGGGAATTCGGGATTGGCCAACGGCAAGGGCAAAAGCAAACACAACGGCAACGGCGGTGGGACGGCGCGTTGGCGGTGCCGCACGGTGTCGCAGACTGAGCGCCTAGGCCACGACCGGCGAGGAACCAATGCAACTGCAGCCATTCGATGAAGATGCGCGCCACGCGGATCCGCAACACGCGGCAAGCGCGCGGCCGCCGATCGCTGTCGCCCGCCGTCCCGGAGTGCGTGCCTGGACCGCACTGCTGGCCGTGGCCGGCGCGCTGTGTTGTGCGTTTGCTCCCGTCGCGGCCGTGGCGGCCGAGCGGCCGGCCAGCGAGAGCGCCGCCGAGCTGGCGGCGCGGCTGCCGCTGTGGCCTGGTCCGGCGCCGAGATCGACTGCCGGCCCCGAGCAGGCGCGCCTGGTCGAGCGCAGCGACGACCCGGCCCTGCCCGATCGCGCGCTCAGCGGCCGTTACCAGCCCTACCTGGTGGTGTACCGGCCGAAGCACCCGAACGGCAGCGCGCTGCTGGTCGCGCCCGGCGGCGGTTATGCGCGCGTGGTGCTGGACAAGGAAGGCACGGCGTTGGTGCCGATCTTCGCCGAACAAGCCGGCATCACCCTGTTCGTGCTGCGTTACCGGCTGCCCGATGCGGCCGCCGACGGTGCCGCGGCGCGCGACCAGCCGCTGGCCGACGCGCAGCGCGCGCTGCGCCTGATCCGCGCGCACGCCGCCGATTACGGCGTGGACCCGCACCGCATCGGCGCGATCGGCTTCTCCGCCGGCGGCCACGTCGCCGCCAGCCTCGGCACCCGCTACGACGATGCGGTGTACCCGGCGCGCGACGCGATCGACCGGGTCAGCGCGCGGCCGGATTTCCTGTTGCTGCTGTACCCGGTCATCGACATGGGCAGCGGCACCGCGGCGCACACCGGCTCGCGGCTGCGGCTGCTGGGCCGCCATCCGGACGCGGCGACCATGGCCGCCTACTCGCTGCAGAACCGGGTGCATGCCGGGATGCCGCCGACCTTCCTGGTGCACGCGCAGGACGATCCGGTGGTGCCGGAGGAGAACAGCCTGCTGTTCTACCAGGCGCTGCGCCAAGCCGGGGTGCCGGCCGAGCTACACCTGTTCGCGCATGGCGGACATGGCTTCGGCACCCGCGGCATCGCCGGCCTGCCGCTGGCGGCGTGGCCGCAACTGGCGCTGGGCTGGATGCGCAGCGTGCAGGACGATCCCCGCGCCCGCGCGCCGATCCTGCCAGCGGCGGGCACGCCGTGAGCCTTGCCGTGAGCGACCTCTCCACCACGCGGCGGCGCCCGCCTCGCCCGTCCCACGCCCGCGGCAGTCGCAAACGCGGCCACGCCGCCACACCCCACGCGTCCCCGATCGCCTAGCCAGGACACCGTCCACGCATGACCGCCCGCCCTCGCCTGCCCGCCCCACTCCCCACCGCGCCCGACGCGGCCGCCCCCGACGACCACGGTCGCCGCCGCTTCCTGCGCGACAGTGCGCTCGGCGCGCTGGCCGTCAGTGGCGCGCTGCCCGGTCTGGCGACCGCGGCGGTGCCGACGCCGACGGCACCGCTGGCGCGTACCCGCAGCGGCCGCATCCGCGGCGTGCGCGAGCAGGGCGTGTGCGTGTTCAAGGGCATTCCCTACGGCGCCGACACCGCGCCGCGGCGCTTCCAGCCGGCGCTGCAGGAACGGCCCTGGCACGGCGTGCGCGACTGCAGCGCCTATGGTGTGTCGGCGCCGCAGCGCGGGTCCGAGCCGGTCAGCGAGGACTGCCTGTTCCTCAACGTCTGGACCCCAGGCCTGCGCGACGGTGCGAAGCGTCCGATCCTGTTCTACATCCATGGCGGCGCCTACAACAACGGCTCCGGCAGCGACCCGCTGTACGACGGCGTGCGCCTGTGCCAGCGCGGCGACGTGGTGGTGGTGAGCGTCAATCACCGCCTCAACGCCTTCGGCTATCTGTACCTGGCGCCGTTCGGCGGCGACGCCTATGCCGCCTCCGGCAATGTCGGCCAGCTCGACCTGGTGCAGGCGTTGCAGTGGGTGCGTGCGCATGCGGCCGAGTTCGGCGGCGATGCCGGCAACGTCACCGTGTTCGGCCAGTCCGGCGGCGGCGCCAAGATCGCCACGCTGATGGCGATGCCGGCCGCACAGGGCCTGTTCCACCGCGCCTGGACCATGAGCGGGCAGCAGGTCACCGCCGCCGGGCCGCGAGCCGCCGGCCAGCGCGCGCAGTTGCTGCTGCAGGCGCTGCAGGTGGAACCATCGCAATTGGACACGCTGCGCACACTGCCGCTGCAGCGCGTGCTCGAGGCCACGCGCACGCCCGATCCCTCGCGCGCCGAGACCACGGCGCTGTACCTGGGCCCGGTGCTGGATGCGCAGGTGCTGCACCGGCATCCGTTCTGGCCGGACGCGCCGCCGCAGTCGGCGCGCATTCCGATGGTGATCGGCAACACCCACGACGAGACCCGCGCCTTCCTCGGCCACGACCCGGCCAACTTCGCGCTGAGCTGGGATGCCTTGCCGGACAAGCTGGCGCAGGAGCAGTACGTGGACCTGTCGCCGCAGGTGGTGATCGCCGAGTACCGGCGGCTGTATCCGCACTACACGCCGAGCGAGGTGTTCTTCGCCGCGACCACCGCCGGCCGCTCCTGGCGCGGCGCGGTGGAGGAAGCCGAGGCGCGCGCGCGGCAGGGTGCGCCGACCTGGGTCTACCAGCTCGACTGGGGCTCCCCGCTGGACGGCGGCAAGTTCGGCGCCTTCCACACCCTGGACATCCCGCTGGTGTTCGACAACATCCGCCAGCCCGGGTCGCGCACCGGCGACGGCGCCGACGCGCAGCGCATGGCCGATGCGATGAGCGCAGCGTTGCTGGCCTTCGCTCGCCATGGCGACCCCAACCACGCCGGCCTGCCGCGCTGGGAACCGTATTCGCTGGCCCAGCGCGAAACCCTGCTGTTCGACACGGAGAGCCGCCTGGCGCACGACCCGCGCGGCGGCGAGCGCCGGCTCTACGCGCAGGTGCCGTTCGTGCAGCGCGGGACGTTCTGAGGCGGCGGTGGTCAAGTGCCGTGCGGCGTTCGCGGCCGTCGACGAAGCACGTGTGCGCGCCCGTCGAAAGCAGAGGCGCGCTTCCCGGGTCGGTTGGTGTGCCGCGTCGGGACTGAAGTCCCTCCCACAATGGCGGCTGCTGCGGCGTCGGTCGCAAGGGGTGATGCGCCGGCTCAGCGCGCTACCAGCCAGTGTCCTCGGCCAGCACCACGCGGTTGCCGACGGCGCGCGCGGAATCCAGCAATGCCTCGGCCCGTCGCATCAGCGTGGCCGGCGTGTCCTCGGGCGTAGCCAGCAGCGCACCGACGCTCACCGTCAACGGCTGTGCATCCGCCGCATCCTGCGCAATCGCCATCACCTCGACCATGTCGCGCAGCGCCGGCGCCACCTGGCGCAGGTGCGCGCCGCTGGCGTCGTACAGCACCAGCGCGAAGCGGTCGGCGCCGATGCGCATGGCCACGTCCAGCGGCCGCAGCAGACATTGCATGGCCTCTGCCACCTCCAGCACCGCGCGGTCGGCGGCCCCGGCGCCGCTACGCTGGTTCAGCGCGGCGAAGCCGTCGAGTTCGACCAGGATCAGCGCCAGGCCGCGCTGCAGGCGCCTGCGCTCGGCCAGCGCCACCGCCAGGTGTTCGTCGAAGCGGCGGCGGTCGCCCAGGCCGGTAAGCGCGTCGCGCAAGGCCTCGTCGTCGCGCACCCGCCGCTGCAGGAAGCCTTCGCGGCGCGAGTGTTCGCGCAGGTAGCCGCCGACCGCGCCGACCGGCACCGCGGTCCACAGCAGCCACTGCAGGCGCAGGTAGGCATCGTGCGCCGTGCCCTCCAGCAGCAGGTGGCCGGCCACGGCGCTGATCGCGCACAGCAACAGCGCCACCGCCACGCTCTGCCACAACGCCATGCCCAACGGGAAGAAGCCGGCCACGATCACCAGGGTCATCACCGCCGCCGCATAGCGCAGCTCCTGCGGCGGGTAGCCGATGCTCGACAGCACCAGCCCGGTGCCGCCGACCAGCAGCAACAGCGCGGCGCGGCCGGGGCCGTGCGTATCGGCGCGGTGGATCGCGGCCGCCACCCACAGCAGCGCCAGCAGGGTCGCCACGCGCACCGCCACCGCATAGCCAAGCAGGCCGCCGCCGCGCCAGCCGAAATGCACCGCGTCCCAGCCCAGCAGCAGCAGCGCGATCAATACGCCCAGCGAGGCCGCCACGCGCTGCGCGAAGCCCAGCGTGGCGGCGGTGTAGTGGCGGTACGCCCGTTCCAGCGGAGGATCGAAACGCAGCGCGGCGAATCCCTTGCGCAGTTGCGCCGCGTAGGCCTCGCCCGGCGGTGCGTCGTGTGGCTCCTGGTAACGCTCGTGCATGCAGTCCCCTGTCGACGGCAACGCGGCGCGAAGTGCGGATCAGGTCACATCAGATCGTGTCACCCGATTCGGTTTCGCGCGGACGCTGCGGTGCCCACGTCGAGACCATGAAAAAGCACCGGCGCGTGATTGTCCACTTTCGGGACGATCGGTTGCGTGACAGCGGCACCCTACCGTGCCGCATGGCGCGGCGCGTCAGCGCGGCGGCGGGAACGCCCACACGCTGTGCGGATCGCCGCCCTGCCCGCGGCGATACGCGGCGCGCGCCATCTGCCAGTAGGCCCAGGCCAACGCCAGCGCGCAGGCGTCGATGGCCAGCAGCGTGACGCTGCTCCACGGCGCCACCCAGCCGGCGGCGCCGCGCAATCCGGCCAGCGGCACCAGCGCGGTCAGCACCGCACAGGCCAGCAGCAGTTCGTAGGCGCCGCGCGCGGTGGGACGCAGCAGCGCCCAGGCTAGGCCGAGCGCGAACACGGCGTAGTACGCCCCGCGCTCCATCCCCGGCGGCAGCAGGCGCGCGGCCACGAACAGCGCCGACACCCCGGCCACGCAGCCCAGGCAGACGCCGGTGGTCAGCCGCGCCATGACGTGGGTGCGCAAGGGCTGCGCGACCTGGCGGCGCTTGCGCCGCGCTTCCACCCACAGCAGGTTGCCGCTGTAGAACAGGAACGCGCCGCCGAGCCCGAGCAGGAAGTACAGCCACTGCAGCGGCCAGCGCCCGTAGTCGCCGAAGTGCAGGGTCTGCAGGCCGCGCAGCGCGGCCACGCCCGGCGACATGGTCTTCGGCGACAGCACCCGCAACACCTTGCCGTCGGCCGCGCGCAGCGCCACGCCGCCGAGCGTGTTGAGCCGGCGCTGCTCCTGGTGGCCGTACAGCTCCACCTGCGCGTTGGCGTCGCCGGCATCGTGGAAGGACAGGCTCTCCGGCACGAAGCCGGGATTGGCCGCGCGTGCCCGCTTCACCAGCTCGGCCACCGGCAGCATCGGCGCGGCCACGTGCGCCGGCTGCACGTGCGGGGCCAGTTCGAAGTCCGGCTGCAGCACCTGCATCAGCTTGCCGTCGAACACCAGGTACTGGAACGGCGCCAGCAGCAGCACGCCCAGGGTCAGCACCGCGCCGGACCAGGCGAAGATCACGTGGAACGGCAGCGACAGCATGCCGATGGCGTTGTGCGCGTCCTGCCACAGGCGCTTGACGTTGCGGCCGCGGCGCAGCGCGAACAGGTCCTTGAGCAGCACCGGCGCGTACAGCACCACGCCGCTGACCAGGGCCACCCCGTACAGCAGGCAGACCACCCCGAACAGGTAGGTGCCGAAGGTGCGCGGCAGCCCGGCAGTGAAGTGCAGGTCGTACAGGAACGCGACGAAGCCGCTGCGCTGCGGCAGCTGCACCGGCTGCCCGTCGGCACCGGGCTGGAACTGCACCATGCCGCCGAAGGCCTGCTGCGCGGCCGGCCCGAACGCGAACAACTGCGGCTGCGTGCGGCCCTCGCCGGGCAGCATCAGCGTGTACGACTCGGCCAGCGCCGGATGCCGCGCCAGCACCGCATCGGCCAGCGCCTGCGCGGCCTGCTCCGGCGGCAACGCCGGAGCCTGCACCACGGCAGGACGTGGCCACCGCTCCAGGTCGTGGGTGAACACATTGATCGCCCCGGCGTAGAAGGCGATGAACAAGGCCATGCCGGCGAGCAGGCCCATCCAGCTGTGCGCCGACAGGAACTGGCGCAGGGTCGCGGCCTTCATGCGCTCACCTGCACGAGGTGGGTGGCCTTGAGCAGGTAAAGCGCCACGTAGCACAGTGCGGTCGCACCGCCCAGCCACAGCCACGCGCGTGCGCCGCTGCGGAACACGAAGGCCAGCGACATCGCGCCGACCCACAGCGGGAACACCAGCAACAGCCACGGCAGCGTGTGCACCTGCAGGTCGCCCGGCCACAGCAGCACGCACACCCCGATGACGCCCACCGCCAGCGGCAGGCCCAGCACGATCGCCGCCAGCCACCTAGCCCACATCGGTGTCGCCTCCGTGCAGGTGCCGCCAGGCATCCAGGTACGGCAGGGCTACCGCCGCGAGCATCGTCGCGCTCAGCGCGGCGAAGACGCCGGCCCACACGCCCAGCGCCGACATCGCCGCACCCAACGCGGCCACGCACAGTAGCGAGCCGGCCACGCGCAGCGCGCGCGCGTGCCGGCGCCAGGCCGGACGCAGCAGCTGGTGCGCGGTGGCCAGGTAGAACGCCAGCGCCGCCAGCGCGGCGGCCAGCAGGTAGCCCGCGGTCGCGATAGCCGACATCACCAGCGCGCCTCGAAGCCGATGCCCACCACGCGTGGTGCGCCCAACAGCGCGATCGGATCGCTGGCCCAGCGGTACTGCACGGAGTGCCGGTCCAGCAGGTTGTTGGCGAAGATCCATGCGCTCCAGTCCAGGGTCTCGTAGCCGAGCTTGGCGTTGACCAGGGTGCGCGAGGCCAGTTGCACCGCACCGGCGCCGACGTCGGTGTAGACGCGGTCGCGGTAGCTGGCGTTGAGGTTGGCCAGCCAGCCGTCGGCGAAGCGCCAGTTGGCGCCCAGCGCGGCGGTCCAGCGCGGCGCGTAGGCGAACGCGCTGCCGGCATAGTCGGTCACCTCGGCGCCGACGATGGTGGCGAAGCTGTCGTAGCGGGTGTGCGAGAAGCCCAGCGAGCCGTACCAGTCGAACGCCTCGTCGAGGCGGTGGCTGAGCTCCAGCTCGCCGCCGTACAGGTGCGCGCGGCCGGCGTTGACGGTGTTGTAGTCGTAGCTGTTGAGGCCGAAGTAGGCGGTGGCCTGCTTGTCCTCCCAGTCGATGTAGTAGGCGTTGGCGTTGAGGGTCAGGCGCCGATCCAGCCACTGCGAGCGCAGCGCCGCCTCGTAGTTCCAGGTGTATTCCGGGTCGTAGGCGAAGGCCTGGCTGCGCGCGACGTTGAAGCTGGAGCCGCCGGAGCGGTAGCCGCGCTGCACCACCAGGCTCGCCGACAGGTCCGGGTTCCACTCGTAGCGCGCGCCCAGCTTGGGCAGCAGCGCATCGAAGTCGCGCGTGTTCCACGCCACCTCGCCGCTGGCCGAGCGCACGATGCCGGCCACGCCCTGGTTGATCGCGGCGATTGCCCGATACAGCGCGGTGCCGCTGGCGGCGAATGCGGCCGGGTCCGGATACACGCCGGCGAAGGTGGCGGCGGTGTCCGAGGCCATGGCGTAGCGCTGGCGGTCGTAGCGCAGGCCGCCCAGCAGCGAGAAGCCGCCGGCGATGCGCCACTGTCCGTCGGCGAACAGCGCGCGGTTGCTCGAGCGGCTGGGGTTGGCGGCGCTGTAGTCCACCGGAATCACCGGCAGCACCTGCGCATAGCGCGCGGCGATGGCACTGGCGCTGGCTGCCGGGAAGCCGGCGCTGCCCAGCAATCGTGCGATGGTCGCGGTCGGGGTGGCGACGTTGGTCAACGAGCGCGCATCGTTGTCTTCCACGTGCCGCGCCCAGTACGCGCCGATCAGGCCCTGCAGCGCTGGGCCCTCGTAGCGCAGGCGCAGTTCCTGCGAGGCGGTGGTGGTGGCGATCTGCCGCTGCGAATAGGCGGTGTTGGCCGGGCCGCGGTCCAGGTCCCAGGTGCTGAACGAATCGACCTTGTTCCAGGCGCTGACCGAGGACAGCGACCAGGCCTCGGCAAGGGCGTAGTCGGCCTGCAGGGTGACGATGTCGCTGTCGGTGCGGGTGCGGTCCGGGGTGTTGTTGGTGGCGTAGCGGTGCTGAAAGTAATCGGGCAGGTCGGTGCGCACGTAGCTGTACATGTACGGCCCGGTGCGGTGCGCGCGGGTATAGCCGAGCTGCACCTTGAGCCCGGGCAGCGCCGACGGCGTCCATAGCAGCTTGCCGCGGTAGATCGCCGAGACCAGCGCGTCGTCGGAGGCCTGGCGGGTGAGGTTCCAGTTGTAGCCGGCGAAGCTGCGTTGCTCGGCCGAGACCCGGAACGCCAGTTCGTCGGCGACGATCGGCCCGCCGACGGCGCCGGCCAGGCTGCGGTCGGACGGATCGGAGGCGAGCACGCGCAGCTTGCCCTGCCAGTCCATGGTCGGCTCGGCGGTGCGCAGGATCACTGCGCCGGCCAGCGCGTTCTCGCCCTGCAGGGTCGATTGCGGGCCGCGCAGGATCTCCACCTGCTGCAGGTCCCACAGGCTCAGCGGCGCCCAGCTGATCGCGGTCTGCGGCAGCGCCGCGCCGTCCAGGTAGATGGTGGCCAGCGGTGCATCGCCGCCGCCGTCCATGTCGCGGATGCCGCGGATGCTGAAACCGGCATCGCCGTAGGTCTGCGCCACGTTGGCGGTGCGGTTGAACACCTCGTAGACGCTCTGCAGGTTCTCCTGCTCGATGCGCGCTTCGGTGGTGACGGCGACCGAGCTGGTCGTGTCCTGCACGCTGCGGCCGCTCTTCTCGCCGGTAACGACGATCTGGTCGAGGGTGGTGGGATCAGGGGGCGGCGCGGCATCGGCGGCGGCGGCGCGCGTTGGCGGCGCCCAGCTCAGCAGGACGGATACCACATACAAGGACAACACGGACCGCGCGACGCGCATGCACCACTTCCCCCGAAAGACTCACGGTTGAAGGCATGGCGGCGGCTGTGCCTGGCTGCCGGACGCGGCAGCGCTGGGCGCGGACTTTAGCAGAGCGGGGGCGGGGCTGCCATGGGATTTGGGATGGGTGGCAGGTTTGTCGCGGGCCTCAGGCCACAGGCGTCGGCGTCGGGGTCGGGGTCGGGACCTCGGGCCTCGAGGGCTCGGGCGGTCGTAGGAGCGGCTTTAGCCGCGACCGGGCTTTACCGTGGAGGTCGCGGTCGCGGCTGACGCCGCTCCTACGGTTCTTCTTGTCTGACACTCATGCTTGAAGCAACAGCAAAGGCTTTCGCCTTGCGGCGAGTTACTTTTCTTTGCTCGCGCAAAGAAAAGGTAACCAAAAGAAAGCGCGCCCTGCCTTCGCGCCCTCCGCGC
>NZ_JAQJCQ010000025.1:0-29550 GCF_038442435.1 Xanthomonas protegens
GGCTTCAGCCGCGACCGGGCTTTACCGGGAAAGCCCGGTCGCGGCTGAAGCCGCTCCTACAAAGGGCGCTACTGGCACACGGCGACATGATCGACACCGGCACGCTAACGGCGACGCCCCACTCCCGCATCAGTCCTGCAACCCCAGCGCCGCCAGCACCTGCGCGGCAAGCGCTTCGGCGTTGTCGCCATCGGCGTGCAGGTGCAGTTCCGGCCGCTCCGGCGCCTCGTACGGCGAGTCGATGCCGGTGAAGTTGGGAATCTGGCCGGCGCGTGCCTTGGCGTACAGGCCCTTGACGTCGCGCGCCTCGGCCACCGGCAGCGGCACGTCGACGAACACCTCGAGGAATTCGCCCTCGCCGAAACGCTCGCGCGCCAGTTGCCGCTCGGCGCGGAACGGCGAGATGAAGCTGACCAGCACGATCAGGCCGGCATCGGTCATCAGCCTGGCCACCTCGGCGACGCGGCGGATGTTCTCCACGCGGTCCTCGTCGGTGAAGCCGAGATCGCGGTTGAGCCCGTGGCGCACGTTGTCGCCATCGAGGATGAAGGTGTGGTAGCCCAACGCGTGCAGGCGCTTGTCGACCAGGTTGGCGATGGTCGACTTGCCGGCGCCGGACAGGCCGGTGAACCACAGCACCTTCGGTGTCTGCCCCTTGATCCGCGCGCGCGCGGCCTTGTCCACGTCCAAGTGCTGCCAGTGCACGTTGCCGGCGCGGCGCAGCGCGAAATCCAGGGTCCCGGCGGCGACGGTGGCGTTGCTGTGACGGTCGATCAGGATGAAGCCGCCGAGCGCGCGATCCTGCGCGTAAGGGGCGAAGGCGATGGGCTGGTCCAGCGCCAGGTTGCAGTAGCCGACCTCGTTGAGTTCCAGGCGCTTGGCCGCCAGCCGCTCCTGCGTGTTGACGTCGATGCGGTGCTTGATCTCGGTGACGCTGGCGGCCACGGTGCGCGCGCCGATCTTCAGCCAGTACGGGCGACCCGGCAGCAGCGCGGCATCGTCCATCCACAGCACGTGCGCGGCGAACTGGTCGGCCACCTCCGGCGGATCGCCGGCAGCGGCAATCACATCGCCACGGCTGACGTCGATCTCCTCGGTCAGGGTCAGGGTCACCGCCTGCCCGGCCACCGCGCGCGGCACTGGTTCGGCGCCGATCAGCACCTGCGCCACCTGCGCGCGCCGCGCCGACGGCAGCACCACCACCGCATCGCCGGGCTGCACCGCGCCGGCGGCCACGGTGCCAGCAAAGCCACGGAACTGCGCGTGCGGGCGGTTGACCCACTGCACCGGCAGGCGCAGGCCGCCGTCGCCGCCGCGCGCACCCAACTGCACGCCTTCCAGGTGTTCGAGCAGCGCCGGGCCGGCATACCAGGGCATGCGCACCGAACGCTGCGACAGGTTGTCGCCCTCCAGCGCCGACAGCGGGATGCACTGCACGTCGGCGATGCCCAACTGCGCCGCGAGCGCACGGTACTCGGCGGCGATCGTCTCGAACGTCTCCTGCGCGAAGCAGACCAGGTCCATCTTGTTGACCGCCAGCACCACGTGGCGGATGCCCAGCAGCGCGACGATGTAGCTGTGCCGGCGGGTCTGAGTCAGCACGCCCTTGGCGGCGTCGACCAGCACCACCGCCACGTCTGCGGTGGAGGCACCCGTGGCCATGTTGCGGGTGTACTGCGCGTGCCCCGGGCAATCGGCAACGATGAACTTGCGCCGGTCGGTATCGAAATAGCGGTAGGCCACGTCGATGGTGATGCCCTGCTCGCGCTCGGCGGCCAGGCCATCCAGCAGCAGCGCATAGTCGATGGCTCCGCCGCGGGTGCCGTGACGCTTGCTGTCGGCACCGAGCGCAGCCAGTTGGTCGTCGAACAGCCGCTTGCTGTCGTACAGCAAGCGTCCGATCAACGTGCTCTTGCCGTCGTCGACGCTGCCGCAGGTGATGAAGCGCAGCAGCGGCTTGTGTTCGTGCTGTTGCAGGTAGGCGCCGACTGCGTCGCCGCCTACGGGATTGGGGATTGGGGATTGGGGAGTCGTCACGGCGTCCCCTCCCGATACCGCATCCGTCGCCGGACTGCGCTCTTGCGAATCCCAATCCCCAATCCCGAATCCCGGCTCATCAAAAATAGCCCTCCACCTTCTTCTGCTCCATCGACGCACCCGGATCCTGGTCGATGATCCGGCCCTGGCGTTCGGAGGTGGTGGCCTGCAGCATCTCGGCGATGATCTTCTCCAGGGTGTCGGCCTGCGACTCGATCGCGCCGGTCAACGGGTAGCAGCCGAGGGTGCGGAAGCGCACGCGGCGCAGCTGCGGGGTTTCGCCGGGACGCAGCGGCAGGCGCGCGTCGTCGACCATGATCAGCGCGCCATCGCGCTCCACCACTGGGCGTTCGGCGGCGAAGTACAGCGGCACCACCGGAATCGCTTCGCGGTAGATGTACAGCCAGATATCCAATTCGGTCCAGTTGGACAGCGGGAACACGCGCACGCTCTCGCCGGGATGGATGCGCGGGTTGTACAGATTCCACAGCTCCGGACGCTGCTGCTTGGGATCCCAGCGGTGGTGCGCGTTGCGGAACGAGAACACGCGCTCCTTGGCCCGCGCCTTCTCCTCGTCGCGGCGCGCGCCGCCGATGGCGGCATCGAACTTCCACAGGTCCAGCGCCTGCTTCAGCGCCTGGGTCTTCATCACGTCGGTGTGCACGCTGGCGCCGTGGCTGAACGGGCCAACGTCCTGGGCGACGCCATCGGGATTGATGTGCACGCGCAGCTCCACGCCGGTCTCGGCAGCACGGCGGTCGCGGAAGGCGATCATCTCGCGGAACTTCCAGCGCGTGTCCACGTGCAGCAGCGGGATCGGCGGCGGCGCCGGCGCGAACGCCTTGAGCAGCAGGTGCAGCAATACCGAGCTGTCCTTGCCGACCGAATACAGCAGCACCGGGTTGCGGAACTCGGCAGCGACCTCGCGCAGGATGTGGATGCTCTCGGCCTCTAGGCGGTCGAGGTGGGACAGGGGGAACGCACTCATCGAGACGGCGGCGGCAGGCAGTGGGAGACCGGACCGAAGCGTAGCAGCGGTCGTGGCAGTCGGGGCGGCAGTGTGCGTCGCGCCGGCCGCCCGGCAGAAATAAGCCCCGGGCATGAGCCGATAACCCCTGTTCCTTTCTGCACCGCGCAACGCTTCCCTAACATCGGTCATCCCTTCCCAACCCCCGGACCGGCCATGACCGCCGCCTCGCCCGCGTTGCCGCCCAGCCCCTTGCCCGAGGAGCGCAAGGCACTGCTGGCGCGGACCGTGGAGGGCCTGGACGCGGCCGGCCTGTGGTGGCTGTCCGGCTACGCCGCCGGCCTGGCCCAGGCACAGGGCCCCGCAACGCCGGCGCTGGCCGTAGTCGCCGGCGCCGCCGCGGCACCCTCGCCGGCGCCGCAGTTGAGCATCGTCTACGGCAGCCAGACCGGCAACGCGCGCCGCGCCGCCGAACAGGTGGCCGCCGAGGCCGAAGCCGCCGGGCTGGCGGTGCGCCTGCTGCGCGCCGATGCCTACCCCACGCGCGAACTGGGCAACGAACGCCTGCTGTACGTGGTCATCAGCACCCAGGGCGAGGGCGACCCGCCGGACGATGCGATCGGCTTCGTCGAGTTCCTGCAGAGCCGGCGCGCGCCAAAGCTGCCGCAGCTGCAGTACGCCGTGCTCGGCCTGGGCGATTCCAGCTACGCCGATTTCTGCGGCATCGCCCGGCGCCTGGACGCGCGCCTGGCCGAACTCGGCGCGCAACGCCTGCTGCCGCTGGGCGAGGCCGACCTGGAGATCGAGGCGGTGGCGGCACCGTGGCGCGCGCAGGCGCTGGCGCAGGCACGCGACATCCTCGGTCGCACGCCGGCGACGCCGTCGGCCACGGTGACGCCGCTGCGCGGCGCTGTGGCCGCGCCGTGGAGCCGCACCCAGCCGTTCGCCGCCGAGGTGCTGGCCAACCAGCCGATCAGCGGCCGCGACTTCAAGGGACCGCGCTACGCCGCGCACGGCCCGGCCGACAAGGACGTGCGGCACCTGGAGCTGTCGCTGGCCGGCAGCGGCCTGCACTACGAACCCGGCGATGCCCTGGGCGTGCGCCATCGCAACCCGCCTGCGCTGGTCGAGGCGGTGTTGACCGCGACGCGACTGGACGGTCACGTCGAACTCACCGCCGATGGGCAGACACTGTCCCTGCACGAGTGGCTCAGCGGCCACCGCGAACTGACCCGGGCCTCGCGCCCGTTGCTCAGCGCGGTCGCCGAACGCGCCGGCGCGACCGCGCTGGCCGAGCTGCTCGACCCCACCCAGACCGCCGGCCTGGCGGCGCTGCTCGCCGATCACCAAGTGATCGACGTGCTGCGTCGCTGGCCGGCGGATTGGGACCACGCCGCGCTGCTGCAGGCGTTGCGTCCGATGGTCCCGCGCCTGTACTCGATCGCCTCCAGCCGCAAGCGGGTCGGCGACGAGGCCCACCTCACCGTCGACGTGCTGGCCTACGACGCCCATGGCCATGCCCACGGCGGTGCCGCCAGCGGCTATCTGGCCGCCCTGGCCGAAGGCGACAGCGCGCCGGTGTACATCGAACCCAACGAACGCTTCCGGGTGCCGGCCGACGGCAGCCGCGACATCCTGATGATCGGCCCCGGCACCGGCGTGGCGCCGTTCCGCGGCTTCGTGCAGGAGCGCGCCGAAAGCGGCGCCAGCGGCCGCAACTGGCTGTTCTTCGGCGCCCGCCACTTCAACCGCGACTTCCTCTACCAGGCCGAATGGCAACAGGCACTGCGCAGCGGCGAACTGCACCGGCTGGACCTGGCGTTCTCGCGCGACGTGCAACCGCTGCGCGGGAACACCGCTCCTTCCAAGATCTACGTGCAGCAGCGCCTGCGCGAACACGGCCGCGCCGTCTACGACTGGCTGCAGAACGGCGCGCACCTGTACGTGTGCGGCGCCATCGCCATGGGCAAGGACGTGCACGCCACCCTGCTGGAGCTCGTCGCCGAACACGGCGCCCACAGCCCCGAGGACGCCGCCGCCTACCTCAGCCAACTGCAGCGGGAGGGGCGATATGCGCGTGATGTCTATTGAGGCGGGGATTGGGGAGTCGGGATTGGGGATTCGCAAGAGCCGCTATCCCGGCACTGAGAACTGTCGAAGGTGCTGACCGGTCGCCGCACCGCCGACCGCTTTCCAATCCCGAATCCCCACTCCCCAATCCCGGCCCCTCAATGTCCCACTCCGTCGAAGACATCAAGCACCACAGCCAGCGCTTGCGCGGCTCGCTGCTGCAGAGCCTGGCCGATCCGGTCACCGGGGCGCTGCGCGAGGACGATCAGACGCTGATCAAGTATCACGGCAGCTACCAGCAGGACGACCGCGATCTGCGCGAGGAGCGGCGCCGGCAGAAGCTGGAGCCGGCCTACCAGTTCATGATCCGCACGCGCACCCCGGGCGGGGTGGTCGATCCGGCGCAGTGGCTCAAGCTCGATGCCATCGCCACCACCTACGGCAACCACTCGCTGCGCGTCACCACGCGCCAGGCGTTCCAGTTCCACGGGGTGATCAAGCGCGAGCTGAAGGCGACCATGCAGGCGATCAACGCCGCGCTGATCGACACCCTGGCCGCCTGCGGCGACGTCAACCGCAATGTGCAGGTCGCCGCCAATCCGCTGGCCTCGCAGGCGCATGCCACGCTCTACGCCGACGCCGCGCGCGTGTCCGAACACCTGCTGCCCAACACCCGCGCCTACTACGAGATCTGGCTGGACGAGGAGCAGGTCGCCGGCAGCGGCCAGGAGGACGAGCCGATCTACGGCAACGCCTACCTGCCGCGCAAGTTCAAGATCGGCTTCGCGCTGCCGCCGGTCAACGACGTCGACGTGTTCGCCAACGACCTGGGCTTCATCGGCGTGCTCGACGCCGACGGCACGCTGGCCGGCTACAACGTCAGCCTCGGCGGCGGCATGGGCGCCAGCCATGGCGATGCGGAGACCTACCCGCGTGTGGCCAACGTGGTCGGCTTCATCGACCGCGCGCACCTGCTCGACGTCGCCACCGCGGTGGTGACCACCCAGCGCGACCTGGGCAACCGCACGGTGCGCAAGCGCGCGCGCTTCAAGTACACCATCGACGACCACGGCCTGGACACGGTGCTGGCGGAGATCGAACGCCGCGCCGGCGTGCGCCTGCAGGCCACGCGCGACTTCGTCTTCGAGCACAACGGCGACCGCGCCGGCTGGCAGGCCGGCGAGGACGGCCGCTGGCACCTGACCCTGTCGCTGCCGGCCGGGCGCATCGCAGACCATGCCGACGGCGTGCAGCACCTGAGCGGCCTGCGCGCGATCGCCGCGCTGCTGCGCGACGCCGGCGACGGCGCGCACTTCCGCATGACCGCGAACCAGAACCTGGTGATCGCCGGCGTTCCCGCGGCGCAACGCGAGGCGATCGACGCGCTGGTGCGCGCGCATGCGCTGGACGCCGGCAACCGTGCGCCCACTGCCCTGGCGCGCGCGGCGATGGCCTGCGTGGCCCTGCCCACCTGCGGCCTGGCGATGGCCGAGGCCGAGCGCTATCTGCCGGCCTTCGCCGCGCAGCTGCAACCGCTGCTGGCGCGACACGGTCTGGAAGACGCACCGATCCTGCTGCGCCTCTCCGGCTGCCCGAACGGCTGCTCGCGGCCGTACCTGGCCGAGATCGCCCTGGTCGGCAAGGCACCGGGCCGCTACAACCTGATGCTCGGCGGCGACCACCGCGGCCAGCGCCTCAACACCCTCTACCGCGAGAACATCGCCGAGCCGGAGATCCTCGCCGCGCTGGAACCGCTGTTCGCGCGCTATGCCGACGAGCGGCATGAGGACGAGCGCTTCGGCGATTTCCTGCACCGCACCGGCGTGGTCGCCTTGCCCGCCTATCCCACCCACCGTCACCTGATTCCGTCGGAACTGCACGCATGAGCGCTCTGCCCGCCGCCTCCCAAGACGCCTCCGCCAACGCACCGGTGCCGGCCCTGGATCTCGATGCCGCCAATACGCTGCTGGCGACGCTGTCCGCGCCGGAGCGGGTGGCCTGGGCGCTGCAGCACGGCCCGGCCGAAGCGGCGCTGTCGTCCAGCTTCGGCGCGCAATCGGCAGCCACCCTGCACCTGCTGACCCGGCAGCGCCCGGACATCCCGGTGATCCTGATCGACACCGGCTACCTGTTCGCCGAGACCTACCGTTTCGCCGACGCGCTGACCGACCGGCTCAAGCTCAACCTCAAGATCTACCGTCCGCTGGTCAGCCGCGCCTGGATGGAAGCGCGCCACGGCCGCCTGTGGGAACAGGGCATGGTCGGCATCGAGCAATACAACAACCTGCGCAAGGTCGAGCCGATGCGCCGCGCCCTGGACGAACTGAAGGTCGGCACCTGGTTCACCGGCCTGCGCCGCAGTCAGTCCGACAGCCGCGCGCAGACCCCGTTCGTGCAGAAGCGCGGCGAGCGTTACAAGATCAACCCGATCGCCGACTGGAGCGATCGCGACCTGTGGCAATACATGCAGCAGCACGACCTGCCGTATCACCCGCTATGGGAGCAGGGCTACGTCTCCATCGGCGATTTCCACACGACCCGCCGCTGGGAACCGGGCATGCGCGAGGAAGACACCCGCTTCTTCGGCCTCAAGCGCGAGTGCGGGATCCACGAGGATCTGTGAGGCGCGCTAGCACACGTTCGGGCTTTTTTCTGCCTTCGCAGGAGCGGTTTCAGCCGCGAAGGACGTTACCGACCACACCGTAGTCTTCTCCGTAGGAGCGGCTTCAGCCGCGACCGGGCGCTCATGGGTACGCCCGTTCGCGGCTGAAGCCGCTCCTACAAGGGCAGCCGCGTGTCTTCTGTGCAAGCCCTGACGACAGCGCTGACCGCTGGTTCCTCCTTGTGGGAGGGACTTCAGTCCCGACTGCAGCCAGGCTGGATGCGCCGATGACTTCGCTTATCGCCGCAGACGCACAGTGGGCTGCTACATCGGCGTCTTAAGCCATCACCGCGGGCTCCCGCCGCAACACCAACACCCAGTCCAGCGCCAGCATCAGCAGCAAGGACAGACCCACCAGCGGAAACAGCATCCCGCCCAGCACCAGCAATGCGACCACGCCACGCAGCGTGCGCCGGTCGGCCGGCAACGGCGGCACCCCGAGCCCGCCCTGCGGGCGCCGCTTCCACCACATCACCGCCGCGCTCACGCACAGCAGCACGATGCCCAGGCAGGCCACGATCAGCACGAGCTGGTTGAGCGCACCGTACTCCTGGCCAAGGTGCACATTGATGCCCCACTCCAGCGTCTTGGCCAGCGCGCCGTAGTCGGCGTAGCGCATGTCCAGCAGCGCCTGGCCGCTGTACTGGTCCAGGTGGATCACCCGTTGCTGGGCCAGGACCGGCGGATACACCGAGGCGGTATAGACCCCCCTCACGCCGCGCGGCAGCGCCACGCTGTAGCCCGGCGCGATGCCGCGCGCCTGGAACCGCGCCACCGCCGCATCCAGGCCGATCGCGCCCGCCGCCGGCATGGCGTCCGGCATGTCGGCCATGCCGCCGTGTTCGCCATGCTCCTCGTGTCCGCCATGCGCGCCGTGCGCCGCGTGTGGGTCCACGGCCGGCGGCGACGACTGCGGCAGGCGCGCCTGGCGTAGCGACCACGCCGGCACCTCGCTGTCGCTCAGCCGCTGCGTGGACATCGGCAGGTCCACCCGCAGCCCGGACGGATAGCCGTAGTGATGGCCATTGGCCAGACGGTTGACCTGCGCGCCCCAGAACCACGACCACGGCATCCCGGTCAGCGCCAGGAATAGCAGCAACACCCCGACCACGCTGCCGGTGAGCGCATGCAGATCGCGCCAGAAAAGCCGCTGCGCCGGCCGCCCACGCACCGTGGTCACCCCGCCGCGGCGCCCGCGCGGCCACCACAGGTACACGCCGGTGAACACCAGCAGGATCGCCCAGCCGGCCGCCACTTCGATCAGCGCGTTGGCGAACCAGCCGACATAGTCGAGGCTATGCAGGCGGCGGATCGTCCAGGCCACGGTGCCGTGCTCGGGCAACTGCCCCAGCACCCGCGCCCGGTACGGATCCACGTACACGACCGCGCGGCGGCCATCGGCGGTGGCGATGGTCACTTCCGCCGAGGCATCGCGCCGCAGCGGCGTGGTGTAGCGCAGTGCCTGCCCCGGTTGCGCGGCCAGCGCCGCGTCCAGCAGCCGCTGCGGTGCCAGTGTCTGCGCGTGGTCGGGCACCGGCACGGTCTTCAGGGCACGATGGAAGTAGCCGTCGATCGGCTGCTGGTAGACGAAGGCCGCACCGGTCAGCGCCAGCCAGACCAGCAGCGGCAGCACCAGCAGGCCGGCATAGAAATGCCAGCGCCACACGGCGCGGTAGAAGCGTGCCGGCGCCACAGCGGACGCGGGAGAGTGCGTCGCCATCACCAGCCCCAGCTCAGCGTGGCGTACAGCGCGCGGCCGTCGCCGGGCGAGTAACCGGAGGAGCCGCTGTCGTACCAGGCGTAGACGTAGTGCCGGTCGGTCAGGTTCTTCAGTTGCAGCGATACCTCGCGCTGCGCACGCCAGCGCCAGGTCGCGCCGAGATTGGCCAGTGCGTAGCCGCCGTAGCGGCCCAGGGTGTTGCTGCGTTCCACGTAGTAATCGCCCTGTGCGTTGCCCCAGGCCGACAGCGTCAGCCGCGGCGTGGCCTGCCAGTCGATGCCGGCGTTGGCCAGGTAGTGCGGCACGTTCTCGATTTCCTTGCCGCGGGTGGCCGGCGCGCTCGGGTCGGGAGTGACGATGACCGCGCGCTGCCGCGAATACGCCAGCCACAGCGTCCAGCGCTCGTCCGGACGCAGGTTCAGTTGCGCATCCCAGCCGCGGCGCAAGGTCTTGCCGACGTTGCCGACCTCGCCGGTGCCGACGCTGCCGTTCACGCCCAGGATCGTGGCCACTTCGTCGGACGCGCGCTGCTCCCAGTAGGCCACGCGTGCGTCCCAGCGCTGCTGCGCACCGGCGAACTTCAGGCCGCTCTCCCAGCCGTCGTTGTAGGACGGTGCCAGGTTGCGCGCCTGGGTGCGGTAGGCGCCGTTGCCGCTGCCGATCTGGAAGGTGCGGCCGATGTTGGCGTACAGACTGGCCTGCGCGGTCAACGCGTACACCGCGCTGAACTTGGGTTGGCGGATCGTGCCGTAGGCGTAGGTCGGATAGCGCGCGCCGCTGGCGACGTCGCGGAACTGCCCGCCGACGCGATCCACCCGATAGCCCGGCACCAGCTGCAGGCGCGCGGTCGGGCGCAGCACCGCCTGCACGTAGGCGCCTTCGGTATGCAGATCGAAGTCCCAGTCGCGCAACGGCACGGTGCGCACGCGGGCCACCGTGCGATAACGCTGCGAGAGGTTGTCCTGCCACTGCGCATCGACCCCGCCCTCCAGCGCGAAGGCGTCGGCACGGGCCAGCGCCGGGCGCCAGCTGAGCCTGCCCAGCACGCCGCGCTGGCGCTCGTCGGTGTCGCGTTCCTGCTGCGCGCCGGCCGCGGTGAAGCGCACCCAGCGCTGGTTGTCGTAGCGGTTCCAGTACGCCTTGGCGCTGCCCTGCACGGTCTCGGCCAGGCGCGCATCCAGGTGCAGCGACACCTGCGTGGTGTGGCGCTGGCTGCGGTCGTCGCGCGCGTAGTCGGGCGAACTGCGTGGCGCGCGCTGCGCGGTGGCATAGTCCAGATACCCCGCCTCCAGCGCCGTGTTGCGGTAATCGCGCGCGCTGAGTCCGGCACGCCAGCGCCCGTCCGGATCGGTGTAGAACCACTTGCCGGCGAACGCGTGCTTGCGCGCGTCGGCGTGGTCGCGGTAGCCGTCGCTGTCGCGCCAGGCGGCGAAGTAGTTCTGGCTCCAGGCGCCGCGCTCGATGCCCTGCGTCGCCTGCACCTCGCGGGTGCCGAAGCTGCCGACGGTGACGCTGGCGCGGCCGTCGTTGCCGCCGCTGCGGGTCAGCACGTCGACGCTGCCGGCGATCGCATCCAGGCCGTAGCGCGGGTCGTTGGTGCCGCGCACGATCTCGATCGCGGCGATGTCCAGCGGGAACACCGCATCCAGGTACGGCATGGCGCCGGCATTGTCGTTGCTGGGCACGCCGTCGATCAGCAGCTTGACCGCATTGACCCGGCCTTCGCCGTTGAAGCCGCGGAAGGAGAAGCGCCCGGCGTCGGTGCCCATCTTGAACTGGGTCACCTGCACGCCGGGCGCGCGCATCAGCAGCTCCCAGCTGTAGTCCACATGCTGGTCCTGCAGCAGGTCGCCGCCGAGGATGTCGACGGAACTGAACACGCTGCGCGCGCTGGATCCGGCGGCGAGCGGCGAGACGGCCTGGACCTTGCCCAGGGTCAGCACGGAATCGCCGGCGGCGCCGGGCGGCGCATCGGCGGCATGGGCGGGCGCGGCCGCGACGAGACACACACAACAGCACGCCACCACCGGTGGCATGGCAGGAAAACGGAACATGGCGAAAACTCCATCGGCACGAGGGCGTGCCGCAGCGGCGCCGCGGCACGGAAACAACAACCCGTGGATCAGGAGAGCAGCGGTGGCCCGCGCGGCGGGTGTGCGCGGCGTGCGGTGGCCGTGACGACAAGGCTGTGCCGCGCCGCCACCGGCACCAGCGGGCAACGCCAGGGCAGCAAGGCCAGCAACAGCGCCACCCAAGGCAGCAGCCGCGCGGCAAGCAGGCAGTAATCGCAGGCCGGCGCGTGCGCCAGGCCGGCATCGTCGTGGTGGCCGCCATGCGCCGCCGAGACGGCACCTGCCAGCGCCGCCAGGCGCAAGCCGCCGCTGGTGCACAGCGCCTGGTCCTGCAATGCCGCCGCCTCGGCCTGCGCCTGCCGCCACTGGCTGATCGGCGGCGCCAGCAGCAGCAGGCCGAGCGCCAGCGCGGCGAGCGCGGCCCAACACGACGGCAGCTGGCGGAGACGGACCATCGGCGCATTCTAGAGGGTGCGCTGGCCATTGAAGCGCGTGCGATACCGTGTGCGGCGAAGTGACGCATGCACGTCGTGGACGGGCAGCGTCCTCGGTCGGTAGCCAGAAGCCCCAGCGGCCGCTATTTCCCTGACCACTGCCGCATCGCCATCGTCCTGCCGCCGGCCAGGCGCCCGGCAAGGTGATCCGTCCGTTGCCTGGCCGGACCTTGCGCTCTCTGCAGACCGGCGACGGGCTGACTTTGCGGCACGGCGGCGACCATCAAGGGCGCCGCGCACCGCAGTGTCCGGCGAGCGCGGCGCTTGCATGGCGCCCCGATTGCGGCACCATGCGGCCGCGGCCGCGTGGAGGATTCCGGCACGGCCGCCTTTGTTCCGTCCCACTCAGCGAGCCGCCCATGTCCACGATCACGATCTACCACAACCCCGCCTGCGGCACTTCGCGCAATGTGCTCGGACTGATCCGCAACAGCGGCGTTGAGCCGACCGTGATCGAGTATTTGAAGACGCCGCCGGACCGCGCCACCCTGCGGGCGCTGGCGGCGGCCAGCGGGCTGCCGCTGCGCGACCTGATGCGGCAGAAGGGCACGCCCTATGCCGAGTTGGGGCTGGACGACCCGACGCTGGACGATGGCGTGCTGCTGGATGCCATGCTGCAGCACCCGATCCTGCTCAACCGGCCGATCGTGGTCAGCCCGCTGGGCACGCGCCTGTGCCGGCCGTCGGAGACGGTGCTGGAGATCTTGCCGTCGCCGCAGCGCGGCGCCTTCGCCAAGGAGGACGGCACGCCGCTGGTCGACGCGCAGGGCCGCTGGGTCGGCTGAACCGCCGGCCGCGATGGCCATCTTCTGGTTCGCTAAGCGCGGGTGCAGCCCACGCGAGCGCCGCGTGAACGCCGCGTCGGCAAAAACCGTGACAGTTACCATAAACTGCGCGCCTTCCTGACCGAGTCGCGCCGCATGTCCACCGTCGAACCCGCCGCCGACCCGGTCTACTGCGCGGCCAAGCCCCGCAACGAAGCGCTGCGGCTGGACGCCTTGCACAGCTACGCGATCCTGGACACCCCGCGGGAGCCGGCGTTCGACGACATCACCCGGCTGGCCGGGCTGATCTGCCAGGCGCCGATCGCGGTGGTCAACCTGATCGACAGCGAGCGCCAGTGGTTCAAGAGCGAAATCGGGCTGGGCACGCGCGAAACGCCGCTGGCGACCTCGCTGTGCGCGCACGCCCTGCTCGAGGACGACCTGCTGCTGGTGCCGGATACCCGCGAGGACCCGCGCTTCGCCTGCAACCCGCTGGTCACCGGCGACATGCGCCTGCACTTCTACGCCGGCGCGCTGCTGAAGACCTCCGACGGCCTGGCCCTGGGCACCGTCTGCGTGCTGGACCGGCGCCCGCGCCAGCTCAGCTACGAGCAGATCGAAGCGCTGCGCGCGCTGGCGCGGCAGGCGATGGGCCAACTGGAACTGCGCAAGGCGCTGCACCTGGCGCAGGAATCCAACCATTACCGCAGTCGCCTGATGGCCATCGCCGGCCACGACCTGAAGACCCCGCTGCGCACCGCGTCCTATGCGTTGAGCAAGCTGCAGCGCCAGCAAGACGCAGCGCAGGATGGTTCGCTGGAGACCGCACGCACCGCCCTGAACCAGGTCGCCAGCGGACTCGACCAGCTCGCCACCAACGCCGCCGCCGGCGAGCTGCGCCTGCCGGCGCTGCAGACCCTGGCCCTGGCCGACGTGCTGGCGCCGATCCTGGCCACCTGGCAGCCACAGGCCGCAGCCAAGGGCGTGCAGTTGCGCAGCGTGCCGACGTCCTTGCGCGTGCGCAGCAGCGCGGCCCTGCTGTCCACCTTGCTGGGCAACCTGCTCGGCAACGCGGTCAAGTACACCGCGCAGGGCAAGGTGCTGATCGGCTGCCGCCGCCGCGGCGACCAGGTGGCGGTGGAGATCATCGACCGCGGCATCGGCATGGACGAAGACGGCCTGCGCACGCTGTTCCAGGCCTTTCACCAGGCCGACCCGCGCAGCGACGGCCTCGGCCTGGGCCTGTGGATCGTGCGCCGCGCCGCCGAGACCCTGGGCTGCACGGTGGAAGTGCGCAGCCAGCCGGGCCACGGCAGCCGCTTCACCGTGCTGCTGCCGGCGGCAGCGGACGCCTGATGCCCGAGCCACGCTAGCGCAGATGTACTTGCGCTGGCGCCCGTACCCTCATCCGCCCCTTCGGGGCACCTTCTCCCGAAGGGAGAAGGGTGGGTCAGCGGCGGCGGAGCGCGCTATGCGCCAGCGGAAGCGACGCGTTTCAGGGAATGCACGTCGCGGCTGAAGCCGCTCCTACGGGCAACCGCGCACTGGGTCAGGCCTCGGCAGCAACCGGCGAAGCACCGGGTTCTTCCGGCAGCCTGCAGTCGGGACTGAAGTCCCTCCCACAACGGCTCCGCTCAGTCGGACAAGCCGGGACGCGGCCGCTGCGGAAATCCCGCTTTTGCGACTCCCCAATCCCGACTCCCGATTCCCGGCTTCACCACGATTCCCCAATCCCGACTCCCGATTCCCGGCTCTTCAACCGTCACTCCTTCAACACCATATCGATGCACAGCACCGCCGCCATGATCAGGATCCGCCGCGGATCCTCGGCCGGCAGGCTCTCGGCGATCGACAGCATGTAGTTGTCGGCGCTGGTGAACAGTTCCTTGCCCAGCCCGGCCCACTTCTTCGAGACCTGCGCAAGTTCGCGCTCGCCCTGCACGAAGCGGAAATCCCAGCTGGTCCACTTGCCGCGCAGGGTGCACACCGGTGCGCCCTGGGCATCGAGCACGTCGAACTTGCCGCCGATGGAGAAGAACTTCTGGCTGAAGGAACCGACCAGTCGATCGCGCTCGTCCAGCACCTCGACCCTGGACAGGAACAGCGAAAAGCCGCGCTTGACCGTCAGCACCTTCTGCCCGTCCGGAGTACGCACTTCCACCTGGAACGGGGTCATGCGCTTGTAGTCGGTGAACCGGAAGATCTTGGTGAACACGCCCAGGTTCGGCTCGCGGCATTCCAGCAGCTTGCGGTTGCTGTGCGGATCGAACACGTCGTAGTTGTTGGCGGCCTTGAACATGCCGACCTGTTCCTTGACGAAGAACAGGTTGTGCTGGAGAACAGGATGCATCGGGCGTCCTTGCGTTGGGAAAGTCGACGCGCCCTGGGCGACGGCCGCACAGCGGCGGCGCGGTGCCGACAGCCGCCGGCACATCCAGGGTCGCGGTCTGCCGGGCGGCAGTGCGGGCCGCATGATAGGGGGCGGCCGCGGCCGCGGCAACGCGCGCGGCAGGCAGCCGCGCCACCGCGTGGTCGCCATTCCGGCATTTCAGCGACAGGCCACGGTACCGTGGCCCGCACATCTTCTGCTCGGAAATCCGTCTAAAGCCAATCGACGCATCACGCACAGGACGCCGCTGTCGCGACTCCCCAATCCCCATTCCCCATTCCCCATTCCCCATTCCCCATTCCCCAATCCCAGCTTCACCGCCATTCCCCAATCCCGATTCCCCAATCCCGGCTTCAACTGGTAATGGTCTGGGTCAGCGCTTCCCAGCTCGGCGGCGCCGGCCAGTCCGGCTGCTGGTTGCCTTCCATCACCCGGCGCAGGTCGCGGGTGTCGATCTGCGGCGCCAGCACGTGCACCAGCTCCAGCGCGTAGTCGCGCAGCACCCGGTCGCGCGGCAGCACCGCCCAGGCGATGCAGTCGGGAATCTCTGGCGGCGCCGGCCACGCGCGCAGGTCGGTGTCGTTGGCGCTCACCGCCATCTCCGCCAGCAGGCCCACGCCGAGTCCGGTGCGCACATAGGTCTTGATCAGGTCCGCATCCAGCGCGGTCAACGCGATCCGCGGCTCCAGCCCGAGCCGGCCGAAGGCGCGCTGCAGCGAGGAGCCGGCACGAGTCGAGGATTCGTAGCTGATCAGCGGCTGTGCCGCCAACGCGGCCATGTCCGGCACCCGCTTGGGCACGTCCAGCGCATGCCCGCGTGGCACCAGCACCAGCCGCCGCCAGCGGTACAGCGGCACGGCGATGCCCGCGGCCGGCGCGGTGCCGGCGGTGCTGACGATGGCGATGTCGGCGTCGCCCTGGCTGAGCAGGTCCAGCGCCGCGCTCTCGGCGGCCTGCTGCAGGTGCACGCTGACCTGCGGATAGGCCTGCTTGATCTGCGCCACTGCCGGCGGCAGCACGAAGCGCGCCTGGGTGTGGGTGGTGGTGAGGGTCAGCTGGCCCTGGCTCTCGCGGCGCTGATTGGCGGCGTAGGTGCGGATGTTGTTGGCCTCGGCCAGCACCGCGCGCGCGCGCTCGATCACCTCGCGCCCGGCCGGGGTCACCGTTTCCAGGCTGCGGCCCTTGCGCACGAACAACAGGAAGCCCAGTTCGTCCTCCAGTTGCTTGAGCTGCTTGGACAGCCCCGGCTGGGTGGCATGCACGCGCGCCGCCGCCAGGGTGATGTTCAGATCGGCATCGGCAATGGCGACGAGGTAGCGGAGTTGGGTCAGCGTCATCGGGACGAGGGCGAGGCGCCGCCAGGCGGGACGCTCGACTGTAGTGGAATTCGGCCTTTCACCTTATAACCGAAAGCTATCTGCCTTGGGCATGAAGTCATTTCCTGGGGCTATGAGCCGGCGCTACGGTCGTCGCTCCCTTCTGCCTCGTGTTGCGAGCCGTCCCTGTGAGCCCTGCCCCGATTGCCCTGTATCCGGACCTGCGCGACCGGGCCGTGCTGGTGATCGGCGGCGGCGCGGCCGCCGAGCGACAGCTGCAGGCACTGCTCGCCGCCGGCGCCCTGCCACGGGTGGCCGCGCCGACCCTGACCCCGGGCTTGCATGCGCTGGCCGCGCAGGGACGGCTGGCCTGGCTGCACGGCGCCTTCGACAGCGCCTGGCTGGACAGCGTCTGGTACCTGATCGCCGCGAGCGAGGACGCCACGGCCAACCGCCAGGCGCTGCAGGCCGCGGCCGCGCGACGGGTGCTGGCGCAAACCGTGCCGGCCGAGCCGGCATCCGCGGCCGATGCCGCCGAGACCGCCGCACAGCAGGCGCTGCCGCTGCGCCCAGGCAGCGTGACCCTGGTCGGCGCCGGGCCCGGCGATCCCGGCCTGCTCACCGGCAACGCGCTGCACGCCCTGCGCCAGGCCGACGTGGTCCTGCACGACCGCCTGGTCAGCGCTGCGATCCTGCAACTTGTGCCGGCCGGCACCGAGCGCATCGCCGTTGGCAAGTCGGCCGACGGCCACAGCGTCGCCCAGGAGCAGATCCACGCCCTGCTGCTGGAACACGCGCGGCGCGGACGCCGGGTGGTGCGGCTGAAAGGCGGCGACCCGTTCGTGTTCGGTCGCGGCGGCGAGGAACTGGAATACCTGCGCGCGCACGGCGTGGCCTATGCGGTGGTACCCGGCATCACCGCGGCGCTGGCCTGTGCCGCCTATGCCGGCATCCCGCTGACCCATCGCGACCACGCGCAATCGCTGCGCCTGGTCACCGCGCACTGCAAGGCCTCGCTGGACACCCTGGACTGGACCGCACTGGCACAGGAGCGGCAGACCCTCGCGGTGTACATGGGCGTGGCCGGCCTGGACACGGTGCGCACGCACCTGCTCGCCGCCGGCCGCGCCGCCAGCACGCCGTTCGCGCTGGTGGAGAACGGCTCGCGCGCCGAGCAGCGGGTGGTGCGCGGCACCCTCGCCGACCTGCCCGACACCGCCCGCGCACATGCGGTGCATGCGCCGGCCCTGCTGATCCTCGGCGAAGTGGCCGCGCTGGCCGACACCCTGCACTGGTTCGGCGCCGCACCGCTGCACGCGCTGCCCTCACCTTCCCCGAAGCAGGCGGCGCCTACCCTGGCCCACGCCGCCTGACCCGCCCCATTTTCCGGAGACCTTGCCCATGGCCATCTACGACAACATCCTCGACACCATCGGCTACACCCCGATCGTCAAGCTGCAGCGGCTGGCGCCGGCGCACGTGGACCTGTACGTCAAGGTCGAGGCCTTCAATCCCGGCGGTTCGGTCAAGGACCGCCTGGCCCTGGCGATCGTGCTCGACGCCGAAGCGCGCGGCCTGCTCAAGCCCGGCGACACCATCGTCGAAGCGACCTCCGGCAATACCGGCGTGGCGCTGGCGATGGTCGCCGCCGCACGCGGCTACAAGTTCGTGGCGACGATGGTGGAAACCTTCTCGATCGAGCGCCGCAAGCTGATGCGCGCCTACGGCGCCAAGGTCATCCTGACCCCGGCCGCCGAGCGCGGCAGCGGCATGGTGCGCAAGGCCGAAGAACTGGCCAGGCAGCACGGCTGGTTCCTGGCCCGGCAGTTCGCCAACCCGGCCAATCCGGCCTACCACCGCAGCACCACCGCCGCGGAGATCCTGCGCGACTTCGCCGGCCGCCGGCTCGACCATTTCGTCAGCGGCTGGGGCACTGGCGGCACCCTCACCGGCGTCGGCGAAGTGCTGCGGCTCGCGCGCCCGGAAGTGCACATCACCGCCACCGAACCGGCCGGCGCGGCCCTGCTGCAGGGCCAGGAGTGGAAGCCGCACAAGATCCAGGGCTGGACGCCGGATTTCGTGCCCGAGGTGCTCAACCGCGAGGTCTACGACGAAGTGTTGAGCGTGGACGACGGCGACGCCATCGCGGTGTCGCGCCGCCTCGCCGCCGAGGAAGGCATCTTCACCGGCATCTCCGGCGGCGGCACGGTAGCCACCGCGCTGCGCGTGGCCGAGACCGCGGCGCCCGGCGCGGTGATCCTGGCGATGCTGCCGGATACCGGCGAACGCTACTTCTCCACGCCGCTGTTCGCCGACATCAACGAAGGCAGCGACGACGACTGGCTGGCCGGTCTGCCGTAAGCGCGCAACCGCATGGCGGTGCCGGCGCCGTGCGACACCGGCGCGGTGTCGCTAGTGCGCGTGCGGATCGAAATACGCCGTCCATGAGGTCGGCGCGGCACGCAAGCCGGCCGCCTGCTGGAATGCCGCCATCGCCTCGGCCTCCTGGCCGGCGTTGAGCAGGGCCACGCCGAGGTTGAAGCAGGTGTTGCGATCGTCGGACTGAAGGCGCACGGCGCGGCGCAGGGCCGTCAGCGCCCGCCGGTAGTGGCCGCGATCGCACAGCACTGCACCCAGGCAGGTGAGCGGGCCGGGATCGGCGGGCGCCGCCCTGGCCGCGGCGCGCAACAACGTCTCGGCGTCGGCCAGCCGCGCATCGGCATGCTGCGGCTCCTGGAACGCCGCCATGGCCAAGGCCTTCGCTTGCGCGAGGCGGTCGTCGGGCGCGGGCGCGCTCATGCGGGCACCGTGCAGGCCAGCGCCACGCGTGCGTCCCACGCGAGCGGTACGCAGACAGCGCCGCTGCGCACCGCGACGCCGCGCCTTGCACGGCACTGCAGATCCGCGTGCGCCATGCCTCAGTCCGGCAGCGGCGCGCCCAGCGCCGGCGGCTGCGGCGCGGTCAGGCGCTCCACCAGCAACTGCTCGATGGCGGCCACGTCGACCTCGCGCACCACCTGCTGCGCCTGCTCGCCCAGCCCCGGCTGATAGCCCGGCGCCCACGACAGGATGTCGCCGTAGCCGGCGCCGAACTCGGTGTTGGTGTCCACGTACAGGGTCTCGCTGACCGTGGCCAGTTCCGGGCGCAGCCACAGCGCGGTGGCCAGCTCGTCCCACATCGGGAAGCCCGGCTCGCGACGGCGCAGCGCATGGCCGATCGGCGTGTCGGCGGCGCTCATCCGCGCCAGCAGTTGCGGGGTCAGTTCGGTGGCGGTGGACGGATCCACCGGCACCATCACCATGCGCCGCCACGGCGCGCGCATCACGATGCTGGCCGCTTCCGGGTCCCAGCGGATGTTGAATTCGCGCCGCGGCGAATTGACGAACTCGCGCGCGAACTGCGCCGCCGAGACGCTGTCGCGGCGCTGCCGCGGATTGAGGCTGCCGCCCATGTAGACCAGTTCCTTGGCCAGCGTGGCGAAGTCGGGATCGAGCCGCTGCGCCAAGGCCAGATTGGTCAGCGGCCCGGTGGCGACGATGCTGACCTCGCCGGGGAACTCGCGCACCTTGCGGATCATGAACAAGGCGGCCGGTTCGCTGGCTGCCTGCACTACCGTGGGATTGCCCAGCGGCAGGTCAGGGACCACGTCGTGCGCGTGGTAGCGCGGCGCGCTCTGCACCGTGTCGTGCTCGACCCACTGCCGGGTCCAGGCGCCCTTCCACAGCAACTTGCCGTACAGCGCTTCCCAGCGCTCGGTGGCCACTTCGCTGTTGAGCAGCGGGAACACCGGGCCGGGCAGCACCGGCACTTCGCCACGCCCGGCGATCTCGAGCAGGCGCCGGGTATGCGCCAGCGCTTCGTCGCGCCAGATGTTGCCGCTGACCACCGAGATGCCCAGCACCTCCACCTCGGGCGATTGCAGCAGCAACAGCTGCGCGGGAGTGAAGCCGTCGATGTCGTCTTCGAGGATGACCCGGCGGCGCGGGGCGGCGGTGGTGCTGGCGGAAGCGATTGGCATGAGGCGAGACAGTGGGTGGCGAAAGGGAAAACAAGGCGCGATCAGCGCGTCGGGCGCGATCGACGTGGAACGAGGCGACACGTCGAAACGCAAGCGCCGACGACGTACCGCGTGGGCGCTAGGGTAATCGCGTTTGCGCGCACTGCCACGCGCGGCGAGGCGCTGCCGGGCGCCATCGGCTCGCGCCCGTGCCCATTCGTGACGCGCTCGCGCGCGTCCGCCGTGAGCAGCCGCGTAAACTTGCGCGGCCGCAACCGAACCAGGGAAGGACTGCATGCACGACCGAACCGACCGCACCGATCCACCGCCCGCACGTGCGCAGGTACGCGTGCCGTTGCTGGTGCGTACGACCTCGCCGGCGCATTTCCTGCTGGCGCTGCTGCTCGGTGCCAGCCTGCAACACGCGCTGCCGTTGCCGTTGCCGCAGGGCACCGCGCTGGCCTGGCTGCAACTGGGCGGCGGCGCGGTCGCGCTCGCCGGCCTGCTGCTGGCGTGCTGGTGCTTCGTGCTGTTCGCCCGCGACCGCACCACCCTGCTGCCCGAGCGCGCGCCCTCGCACCTGGTCTGCCACGGGCCCTATCGGCTGACCCGCAACCCGATGTACGTCAGCCTGACCCTGAGTTACCTCGGCCTGAGCGTGCAGATCGGCTGGCCGTGGTCGGCGCTGTTGCTGCCCCTGCCTCTGCTGGCCTTGCAGTGGGTGGTCATCCCCTACGAGGAAGCGCGCCTGCGCGAACGCTTCGGCAGCGCTTATGCGCGCTACTGCGCGCAGGTTGCGCGCTGGCTGTAGCCACTGGCCGCGTCGGCACGCCTCAGCGTGCCAGCCACCACGCCGCCGCCGCAGCCAGCAACAGCGCCAGCAGCACCCAACGCCAGGCCCCGCCGCGGTCGCCGGCGGCCACGGTCGAGGCGGCACCCAGCGTCGGCGCCGAGCGCAGATGCCGCTGCACCATCTCCAGCGCCTCGCGCAGCGACATGTCCGGATAGTGCTCGAACACCAGCTTGGCGGCCTTGCGCCGCTCGCCACGGCGCAGCGCCAGCTCCGCCGCCGGCGGCAGGCGCCGTTCCTCGGCCAGCACCGGCGCCTGCGCCCCGGTCGCCGACATCGCCCCCGCTGCCGCACCGGACGCGTGGCGGTCGAGCATCTCCGTCACCGTGCGCGCCGCGCCGGCCAGCAGCCAGGCATCGACCTGCTCCTTCGCACTGCGCAGGTCCATGCCGCTGTGCGCGCGCAGCAGCTTGATCGCCTTGATGATCTGGCCCTGTGCGAGGGCATCGGCGACCTGTGGCGGCGGCGGGTTCGGGTTCATGTCGCAAGTGCTGAGATGGAGGCGCGTCAGTCTTGCCGCTGGCCGGTTAAGCGGCCGTGGCAGCGCGCGGTGGCGGTGGCGACACCCTCACGCATCCATCATTCGGCTCCCCTAAAGATCGGCGCATGAAGATCGAAATCTGGCAAGGCGACATCACCCAGCTCGACGTGGACGCGATCGTCAACGCCGCCAACGAGTCCCTGCTCGGTGGCGGCGGCGTGGACGGCGCCATCCACCGTGCCGCCGGCCCGGAACTGCTGGAAGAATGCAGGCGCCTGCCGGAACTCAAGCCGGGCGTGCGCTGCCCGGTCGGCGAGGTGCGCGCGACCGCGGGCCACCAGCTCAAGGCGCGGCACGTGCTGCATACCGTCGGTCCGGTGTGGCGCGACGGCGCCCACAACGAACCGGCCCTGTTGGCGAACTGCTACTGGCGCGCCCTGCGCCTGGCCGAGCAGATGGGCCTGCACTCGGTGGCATTCCCGGCGATCAGTTGCGGCGTCTATGGCTACCCGCTGCACCAGGCCGCGCGCATCGCGGTGGCCGAGACCGACGCCTGGCAGCGCGCGCATGCGGTGCCCAAGCGGATCATCCTGGTGGCCTACAACGACGCCACCGCCAAGGCGTACCGGCAGGCACTGCGTGACGCGCAGTGCGCCACCGCAGCCTGAGCGGCCGATCCGGACGCTGGCAGACCCGGCAAGTACCCGCGAAGCACCACAGGGCCTGCGTTCCACCCGGGCGCAGGCACGCCCTGATTCACTGAGATGGCGCCCGCCCAGCGCCTGGTGCTGGCACAGCGCGCTGTGGGGATTTTCCCGACACCCTGTCAGGGGACCGGGCAAAGAGTGATCGCGCGCTCAGATTTGCTCAGATTGATCGGCGGTGGGACGGCTACATTGCGCGAGCCTCAACCCTAACGCCACCTTAACATCATGACGATCTCTTGCCGTCCGCGTCCGAGTACGCTGGCGAATGCCCTATTTGTGCTTCCGTGGGCCGCCGGCCTGGCCTTGACCCTGACCTGCGCGACGGCACTGGCCCAGGAGGCCGCCCCGGCCACCGGCACCAGCACCACCGACGCCGCGGCGCCGATCGCGGTCCAGGCGATCCGCGTCACCGGCGTCGGCGTCCATCCGCGCGAGCAGATCGATCCGGCGCGCCTGCAGGCGCTGGCCGACGCCCGCGTGCGCGCACTCGGCGGCGGCACGGTGCCGGCCCAGCTCAGCTTCGCGCAACTGCAGCAGATCGCCGACACGCTGACCCAGGCCTATCGCCAGGCCGGCTTCCTGGTTGCCCGCGCGTATCTGCCGGTGCAGACCCTGGGCGCGGACCAAGTGGTCGAGATCCGCGTGGTCGAAGGCCGCGTCGGCAAGATCACCGTCGAGGGCACGCGCCGCTACGACGACCGCCTGATCGCCAGCCCCGCCCTCGCCCTGCAGGGCCAGATCCTGCGCCAGCAGGATCTGCAGTCGGCGCTGCTGTACACCCGCGACCTGCCGGGTGTGTCCGCCACCTCCGTGCTCAAGCCCGGCGCCAACCCCGGCGAGACCGACGTGGTGATCCAGGCCAGCGAGGAGCGCCCGCTGCAGGTCAGCGTCGGCGCCAGCAACTACGGCACCCCGAGCATCGGCCGCTACCGCGCCCAGCTCGGCGTGGACTGGAACAACCCGCTGGGCCTGGGCGACCACCTGTCGGCCAGCTATGCCTATGCGCTGGATCCGGCCAATACCTGGCAGGGCAGCCTCGCCTACCAGGTGCCGATCGCCGGCGTCGACGGCCTCAGCGCCAGCGCGTCCTACACGCGCAGCGTGGTCAACCTCGACAACGGCGCGTTCGCCGCGCTCGACATCCAGGGGCCGACCCAGCAGAGCGCGCTGGGCCTGGACTGGAAGTTCGTCAATTCCGACGCCTGGCGCGTGCAGAGCTGGCTGCACCTGGTCAAGGAGAG
Source organism: Xanthomonas protegens (assembly GCF_038442435.1). Lineage (NCBI taxonomy): Bacteria > Pseudomonadati > Pseudomonadota > Gammaproteobacteria > Lysobacterales > Lysobacteraceae > Xanthomonas > Xanthomonas protegens. Next base: position 23,769 of record NZ_JAQJCQ010000025.1, read on the forward strand.
CTCGCGCCTGCAGGGCCTGGGCGTGCTGTTGTCCAAGCAGAAGTTCGACGTGGCCGAGCTCGGCACCAGCGTGCGCCACGACGATCGCCGGCTTCACGCCATCGACCTGCTGCAGCTCAGCGTGCGCGGCGCGCTCGACGACGACTCGCCGCAGACCGACTACCTGTACGCCCGCCACGACCGCCATTTCACGGTCGCGCGCCTGAGCTACACCCGGCTGCAGGGGCTGACCGCTACGCATCGCCTGCAACTGCGGGTCAACGGCCAGTACAGCGACGACACCCTGACTCCGCTGGAGCAGTTCTCGCTGGGCGGACCGACCAGCGTGCGCGCGTTCCCGCTCGGCGCCGCGCTCGGCGATCGCGGCTTCGACTCCGGCCTGGAGTACCAGGTGGACGCGCCGGGCTTCGCCAGCGCCGCCTCGCCGTTCGGCGGCCGCGCCTGGGGCCAGTTGCTGACCGCCAGCGTGTTCTACGACTACGGCCGGGTCTACCCGAACGGCGCCAACCGCGCGGTCTACGACAGCGTCACCACCTTCGAGGGCGCCGGTGTCGGCCTCAGCTTCCGGCTGCCCGACTGGCACGGGCTCTCGTTCGATCTGGCCGCGGCCAAGCCCACCGGCACCACCAAGCCGAGCGACGGCAAGGATGTGCGCTACTGGGCCCGCTTCGGCCTGACCTTCTGACCTGGGGATCTCCATGAACTGCATCTACCGCCTCGTCTTCAACCGCCACCTCGGCGTGCTCCAGGTCGCCTCCGAAGTCGCCACCGGCCACGCTGGCGCAACCGGCACCGGCGCGGCGCGCCTGGCCGCGCCGCTGCTGCCCTTCGCCCTGGCCTGTGCGCTGGCCGCGCCGGCCCACGCCAGCGGCGTGCCGTCGCTGTCCAGCGCCACCGGCGCCACCGTGTCGCAGAACGGCGGCACCCTGCACATCGACCAGAACGCGGCCAAGGCCGTGCTGAACTGGAACAGTTTCAATGTCGGCAAGGACACCAGCGTGGTGTTTGTGCAGCCGTCCAGCTCGGCGGTGGCGCTCAACCTGATCGACGCCAGCCGCGGCGCCAGCGTCATCGACGGCAGCCTGCGCGCCAATGGCAACGTATTCCTGATCAACTCCGCCGGCATCCTGTTCGGCAACCACGCGCAGGTGAACGTCGGCGGCCTGGTCGCCAGTTCGCTGGGCCTGGCCGGCGACGACGACAACGGCTACCTGCTCGCGCGGGGCGACCATGGCGCCGCCAGCGTGGTCAACCAGGGCAGCATCCGCGCCGGCAACGGCGGCTCGGTCAATCTCGTCGGCAACCATGTCGCCAACCGCGGCAGCATCAGCGCCGACGGCGGCGCCATCCGCCTGCTCTCCGCCGATCAGGTCAAGGTGACCATGGACGCGGCCGGCGCGATCGGCATGCAGATGGTCGCGGCGGCCAGCCAGTCGGTGGACGGCGCCGCGGCGGCGGTGGAGAACAGCGGCACGCTGCGCGCCAACGGCGGGCAGATCCTGCTGCAGGCCGGCAGCACCGGGCTGTCGCAGTTGCTGGTCAACAACACCGGCGCGCTCGAAGCCACCGGCATCGACACCTCCGGCGGCAGCGTGCGCCTGGTCGGCAGCGGCGGCGACGTGGCCAGCAGCGGCCGCATCGATGTCTCCGGCACCCGCGGCGGCAGCGTGCAGGTGCTGTCCGATGGCGCGGTGAACGTCGCTGGCCGCATCGACGCCAGCGGCACCGCGGCCGGCGGCAGCGTACGCATCGGCGGCGGCTACCAGGGCGGCGAACAGTTGCAACACGCCAGTGCGGCCACGGTCGCCGACGGCGCGCTGCTCGATGCCAGCGCGACCGGCCAGGGCAACGGCGGCTCCATCGTGGTCTGGTCCGATGGCCACACCGCAGTGCACGGCGCGTTGCGCGCCGATGCGGCCGGCAGCGGCAACGGCGGCCTGCTCGAAACCAGCGGCCACACCGTCGACTTCTCCGGCATCGCCGTCGGCGCCAAGGGCGCCGGCCACGGCAGCGCCGGCACCTGGCTGGTCGACCCGGAAGACCTGACCGTGGACAGCGCGGCCGCCAGCACCATCAGCGGCGCGTTGAACGGCGGCACCAACGTCACCCTGCTCGCCTCCATCACCAACGCCAGCGGCCCAGGCACCGTGAGCAACGGCAGCGGCGACATCAACGTCAATGCGGCGATCGGCTGGAGCGGCAACTCCACGCTGACTCTCGACGCCTACCACAGCATCCATCTCAATGCCGCCGTCACCGCCACCGGCGACACGGCCGGCCTGGTGCTGAACTACGGCGGCTACACCGACAACGGCACCGTTGGCGGCACGGGCGACTACTACGTCAACACCCCCGTCTCGCTCGGCGGCGCACACGCCAGCCTGGCGATCAACGGCCAGGCGTACAGGCTGATCCATTCGCTGGCCGACGCGGCCACCTATTTCAACAGCCCCGGCTCCTACGCGCTGGCGCAGGACATCGACCTGGGCGGCGTCACCCGCAGCAGCGCCCTGGTCTCCTCCTTCCAGAGCAAGCTGGCCGGCCTGGGCCACAGCATCAACAACCTGACCATCTCCGGCGCCAGCGGCTACGTCGGCCTGTTCGGCACCACCAGCAGCAACAGCCTCATCCGCGATGTGCACCTGGGCAATGTCTCCATCTCCGGCGGCTACTACGTCGGCGGCCTGGTCGGCTACAACCAGGGCGCGATCAAGAACGTCACCGTCGACGGCGTGGTGAGCGGCACCTCGGGCGGCATCGGCGGATTGGCCGGCTACAACCTGGGTTTGATCGACAACGGCGTGTTCAACGGCAGCGTCAACGGGCAAAACACCGTCGGCGGCGTGGCGGGCAACAACGTCGGCGCCACGATCCGCAATTCCCACAGCACCGGCAGCGTGACCGGCAGTTCCAGCAACACCGGCGGCCTGGTCGGCTACAACGACGGCGGCAGCCTGACCAACACGTATTCCACCAGCACCGTGAGCGGCACCAGTTCCGTCGGCGGCCTGGTCGGAACCAACCAGAACGCCGGCTCGATCAAGAACAGCTATGCCAGCGGCAACGTGACCGGCAGCAGTTCCATGGTCGGCGGGCTGGTCGGCATGAATTACCAGAGCACCATCGCCAATACCTACGCCACCGGCAGCGTCACCGCAACGGCCTCGGTGGGCGGGCTCGTGGGCGTCAATAACGCGGGCGGTGCCAGCGTCAGCTCCAGCAGCGTCAGCAACAGCTACGCCACGGGTGCCGTCATCAGCACCAACAACAACAACGTGGGCGGACTGATCGGCGCCAATTCGGGCAGCGTCAGCAATGCGTCGTGGGACGTCGATAGCACCGGCCAGGCCAATGCCATCAGCAGCGGGGGCGGCGGCAGCGCCACCAATCTGACCAGCTTCGGCAGCAACAACCGTTACAGCCACAGCACCTACGGCAATCTCGGCACCTGGGCGTTGCTCGCCGGCACCAGCAACGTCTACGTCGCCAGCGATGGCGTCGGCAGTCCGGCCTGGATCATGATCGAGGGACAGACGCGCCCGTTCCTGGCCAGCGAATACAGCACCACCATCGGCAACGCACACCAGTTGCAGCTGATGGCGTACAACCTGGCGGCCAGCTACAGCCTGTCCGCCGACATCGACGCCAGCCAGACTGTCGGCAGCACGGCCAGCGGGATGTGGAGCAGCGCCGGCTTCAGCCCGGTCGGCGACAGCAACAACGCCTTCGCCGGCAGCCTCGATGGCATAAACCACACCATTTCCGGGCTGACCATCGCCCGCGGCGGCACGTCCTACGTCGGCCTGTTCGGCAACACCGGCGCCGCCAGCCGGATCGTCAACCTCGCCCTGACCGGCGCCACCGTCACCGGCACTGCCTACGTGGGCGGCGTCGCCGGCTTCAATGCCGGCACGCTCAGCGGCATCCGCATCACCGGCACCATGAGCGGCACCGGCAACTTCATCGGCGGCCTCACCGGCTACAACAACGCCGGGACGATCTCCGGCGTGCAGACCAGCGGCAGCGTGGTCGGCAGCGGCGGCCCCTACAGCGGCAACTACGTCGGCGGACTGATCGGCAGCAACGTCAGCGGCACGATCAACGCCTCGTCCTCGTCGAGCACGGTGTCCGGCGGCAGCGGCGTCGGCGGCCTGGTCGGCAACGACTACCAGGGCAACTACAGCAACGTGCAGGCCAGCGGCAGCGCGACCAGCACCAGCACTGCCAGCGGCGACCATGTCGGCGGGCTGATCGGCAACGCCAATCAGAGCCAGATCCAGAACGCCTCGGCCAGCGGCAACGTCACCGCGACCACCACGCATGCGGGCGGCCTGCTAGGCCAGGCGTCCATGGCGACCCTCACCAATGTGCAGGCCAGCGGGAGCGTCTCCGGCTCGAACTACGTCGGCGGGCTGATCGGCGTGGCGAACAGGGGGACCATCACGAACGCGCACGCGACCGGTAGCGCATCGGGAGTCAGCTATGTCGGCGGACTGGTCGGCAACCTCTTCAACGCAAGCCTCAGCGACGCTTACGCCGTCGGCGATGTTTCCGGCACGTCGTTCATCGGCGGGCTGGTCGGGTACAACAATCGTGGCGTTCTGACCCGGGTCTATGCCACCGGTTTCGTGGCCGGCACGGATTTCGCCGGCGGCCTGGTCGGCTACAACGAACAGGGCAGCATCAACGCGGCCTATGCCACGGGTCAGGTGATCGGCACCCAGCATCTCGGCGGCCTGGTCGGCTACAACGAGAGCGGCACCATCAACGCCAGCTACGCCACGGGCGACGTGGGTGGCAGCACCGATGTCGGCGGTCTGGTCGGCACCAACGACGCAGGCACGATCAACGCCAGCTTCTTCGCCACCGACATCGGCGGCAATCCGATCAACGCCGGCCTGCGCTTGGCGGGCAGCAACACCGGCAGCATCGACGCGATCAGCGGCGGCAGGTCCTGGAGCGCGCTGAACACCCTGTCCACGTTCACCGACGCCGGCTGGGCGATCGACAACCGCGGCGGCACCGGCCTGACCTGGCGCCTGTACGAACACATGGGCACGCCGCTGCTGCGCAGCTTCCTGACCCCGTTGACGATCAGCAGCAGCGTCTCCGGCCTCGACAAGACCTACGACGGCAACGGCGTCAGCGGCACGCTCGCGTCCTACACGGTCGGCGGCGCCTTCGATCCCAGCCTGCTGTTCGGCTCGTCGCTGCGCTACGCGACCGCAGGCAATGGCGTCGGCAGCTACACCACCGGCAACGGCATGCTGCAGATCGGTGGCCTGGCGTCCTCGCAGCAGGGCTACGACATCGGCTACGTGGTCTCCGGCGGCATCGCCATCACCCCGGCGACGCTGACGGTGACGGCGACCTCCGGCTCCAAGACCTACGGCGGCACCGTCAACCTCAGCGGCTACCGCGTTTCCGGCCTGGTCGGCAACGACAGCGTCTCCGGGGTCGCGCTGAGCAGCGCGGGCGCCGGCAGCGGCGCCGCAGTGGGCAACTATGCCGTCACCGCCTCCGGCGCGACCGGCGCCGGGCTGTCCAACTACGTCGTGACCTATGTCGACGGCAGCCTGCGCGTCGATCCAGCCACCCTGCGCATCGTCGCCAACGACGCCAACAAGACCTATGGCGGCACCGTCAATCTCAGCGGCTACAGCGTTTCGGGCCTGCTCAACGGCGACACCGTCTCCGGCGTCGCCCTGGGCAGCGCCGGCGCCGGTGCCGGCGCCGCGGTCGGCAACTACGCCATCACCGCCTCCGGCGCGACCGGCGCCGG
>NZ_JAQJCQ010000026.1:0-27784 GCF_038442435.1 Xanthomonas protegens
AAAGAAAAGGTAACCAAAAGAAAGCGCGCCCTGCCTACGCGCCCTCCGCGCTTCGCGCTCCGGGTCCGCGAACCAGACGGGATCCGCGGAAGGGGCATCCTGCCCCTGCCGCGGACGGCGCACATCCATGTGCGCCGCCCTTCGGGTTTTTCCCGCCTGGTTCGCCGCTTCGGAAGGGAACCCGGTAAGTCAAAAGCCAGAACAACAGCAACAACAGAAGCAAGAGCAAGAGCAAGAGCAGGAGCAGGAGCAACAGCGACGGCGACGGCGACGGCGACGGCGACAGCAACAGCGACAGCGACAGCGACAGAAACAGCAACGGCAACGGCAACGGCAACGGCAACGGCAACGGCATGGATCAGCTTGCCCTGGTGCAGCGCGGGCACTCACTACACAACACCCATACCACCGCCCACAGGTCACCAGCACAGACATCACCCACCATCCACTGCATCGGCCTAGTTGCCGGCAAGCCAACGGCACCAGCGCACGCCATCCGCCCCGCAACTGCGCTACCGTTCACCCATGGCGCGTCCATCGCGCCCATGCCGCCCCGGAGATGCCCATGCCCCTGCTCCATCGGTCCCCTGCCGCGCCACCGCACGCCAGCCGCCACCGCGCCTGGCGCATCGGCCTGGCCCTGCTGTGTGCCCTGATCGCCGCGCCAGGCATGGCCGCCGACAACGCCGCCGTGCCCGCGCTGCAGCGCGCGCAGCAGCTGATCCTGGTACTGGCGCCGGACTGGGACAGCCCGCAGGGCACGTTGCAGGCGTTCGAGCGGGATGCGCAAGGCTGGCGCGCGCAGGGCAAGGCCTTCGACGTGAGTCTCGGCAGTCACGGCAGCGCCTGGGGCCTGGGCCTGCATCCGGCGCAGACGAACGGCCCGCACAAACGCGAAGGCGACGGCCGCAGCCCGGCCGGCGTGTTCACCATCGGCGAAGCCTTCGGCTATGCGCCGCGCATCGACAGCGCCATGCCCTACCAGGCGATGCAGCAGAGCAACTACTGCATCGATGTGCCCGGATCGCCGCTGTACAACCAGATCGTCGATGCCGACAAGGTCGGCAAGGACGCGGTCGCAGGGTCCACCGAACCGATGCGCCTGGACCTGCAACACGCCGGCGACCAGCGTTACCGCGAAGGCTTCGTGATCCAGCACAACGCGCAGGCCACGCCCGGCGCCGGCAGCTGCATCTTCGCCCACCTGTGGCGCGCCCCGGGCGCGCCCACCGCCGGCTGCACCGCGATGCAGCCGGCCGACATGCGGGGGCTGCTGGCGTGGCTGCGGCCGTCCGCCGCGCCGCTGTTCGTGCTGTTGCCGCGCAGTGCCTACCAGCGCCTTCGGGCCGACTGGGCATTGCCGGCCGTGGAGCCGGCACCGTGAGCCAGGCGCCGCAACCCGGGCTGGTGCGTGCGGTCAGCCGCTGGCAGATCGTCGGGCTGTCGATCAACGACGTGATCGGCAGCGGCATCTACCTGCTGCCGGCAGCCACCGCTGCCCTGCTCGGGCCGCTGAGCCTGTGGGCGGTGCTGCTGGCTGGTGTGGCGGTGGCGCTGCTCGTGCTGTGTTACGCGCAGGCGGCCAGCTACTTCGACGAGCCAGGCGGCAGCTATCTGTATGCGCGCGAGGCGTTCGGCCGCTTCGCCGGCTTCGAGATCGGCTGGATGATCTGGCTGACCCGGATCAGTTCGGCGGCGGCGCTGAGCAACGGTCTGGCCGATGCGGTGGTGCGCTTCTGGCCGGCCGCAGCCGGCGGCGGCGCGCGCCTGGGCATCGTGGTCGGCTCGCTCGGCCTGCTCACCGCGATCAACGTGATCGGGGTGAAGTCGGCCGCGCGCACCGGCGTGGCGCTGGTGATCGGCAAGCTGGTGCCGCTGCTGCTGTTCGTGGCGATCGGCGTGTTCTACGTGGACTGGTCGTGGGCGTTCTCGGGCAAGACCCCGGACCCGCGCGATGTCGGCAACCTCGGCGAGGCGGCGTTGCTGCTGCTGTTCGCCTACGCCGGCTTCGAGAACATCCCGGCCGCCGCGGGCGAATACCGCAATCCGCGCCGCGACGTGCCGTTCGCGCTGATCACCATGATCGTCACCGTCACCCTGATCTATGCCGCGGTGCAGGTGGTGGCGCAGGGCACGCTGCCCAATGTGGCGCAGTCGGCAACGCCGCTGGCCGATGCCGCCAGCGGCTTCGGTGGCGAGGCGCTGGCGCTGATCCTCACCGTGGGCGCCACCATCTCCATCCTCGGCACCACCAGCAATACGGTGATGCTGGGGCCGCGCTTCCTGTTCGCGCTGGCCAAGGACGGCTACGGCCCGGCGTTCCTGGCGCGGGTGCATCCACGCTTCCGCACGCCGGCCGCGGCGATCCTGCTGCAGGGCGTGCTGTCGCTGGCGTTGGCGCTGTCCGGCTCGTTCGTGCAACTGGCGCTGCTGTCGATGGTCACCCGCCTGTTCGCCTACATCGGCACCGCCGCGGCGGTGCTGGTGCTGGCACGGCGCTATCGCGATCGACCCGGCGCGCTGCGGCTGCCGGGCGGGCCGCTGATCCCGCTGGCGGCGCTGTTGCTGGCGCTGGCGCTGCTGCTCAGCGCCAGCTGGCAGAACCTGGCCGCCGCGGGCGTGGCGCTGCTGGTCGGCGCGCTGTTCTACCGGTTCCCGCGCAAGGACGCGGCGTGAACGCCTTCACGCCGCCTTGCGCGCAGGTCACACGCGGATAACCGCGGCGCCCGGACGCTGGATGCCCTCCAGCAAGGGTCCCCCGCCATGAAACGACGCCGCGTCTACAGCGCTCCGGATCTGCCCACCGCCACGCGTGCGCTGCAGGCCGCGCGCAGCGCCGGTCTCGACAACGACGACCTGTCGCTGGTCGCGCGCGGCGACATCGAACTGGAAGCGATCCCCGACGACCGCAAGGAAGGCAAGACCGACACCGTGCCGGCCGCGGCGCGTGGCGCCCTGGGCGGCGGTGCGGCCGGGCTGCTGGCCGGGCTGGCGGCGATCGCGGTGCCGCCGCTGGGCATCACCCTGGCCGGTGCCGGGGTCATGGCCATCGCCGGCGCCCTGGTCGGCAGTTGGTCCTCGGCCCTGGTCGGGTCCACCGTGCCGGACCCGGTGCGGCGCAACTTCGAAGAGGAAATCGAGGCCGGACGCATCCTGGTGGTGATCGAGGGCGAGCCGGAACAGTTGGACGCCGCCGATGCGCCGCTGCGCGCGGCCGGCACCACGGCCTTGCCTTACGAAGCGGCGGCTGCCGCGCACTGACCTCACGCCGGCTGGGCCAGGCCTGGCGCGAGCCGCGCTCCGTTGCGCAGTTCCGTACTGACGCGGCTGCACGGCCCGAAGATCCGCCGCCATGGCGTCGTCATCGGCAGGCGCGTCGTTCGTCAGGTGGCCGGCGTCAGCGACCGCATACGCACCAAAAGGCCGGCGGCGTATACCAGCCCATAGGCGATCAGTGCCGCGGCGATGCTCATGGTCAGCGGACTGGCGTTCTGAAGGGTTTCCGCGCTGCCGCCGGCGAAGGCGCCGCTGGCCCAGCGCCAGGCCAGACGCCCGAGCAACAGCACGCTCAGCGCGGCGCCGATCCACGGATTGGGCGTGTACCAGCGCGCGCCGTCCTGCAGCTCGATGCGCGTGTGGTGCAGGGCGAAGGCGCCCAGCGCGGCGCCGCCCACCGCGCCCAACCCCATGCCCAAGCGCACGGCGGGCAGGTGCACGGCAAGCCACGCCAGCAAGGCCGCGACCAGCAACAGGAACCCCAACCGCACGCTGGTGCGCCGCGGCTGCCAGGGCTGGCGGCCGAAGTAGCGGCGGATGCGCCGGTAATACAGCCAGCCGACGCCAGCCGTGGCCAGGTACGGGGTCAACAAGGCGATGCCGGTGGCGGCCATGGGTCTGCCGGAAAGAGAGGGATGTCGCGGCGGATCGTAAGCCACGGTGGGCGTCTACGCAGCCTGCCAAAAGGCATGAATGTTTCATAGCGCGATCACGCCGCGCAGGGACCGGCTTAACGGGCGTCTGACTAGCGTGGGGCGTATTCACCGCAACGGAGACCCACGATGAGCGTTCCGTATCAGATCCCCGGCCGCGCCCCCAATGACGAGGACCGCAGCACCGTCTCGCAATACTGGCGCGATCGCTTCGCCGACGAGCCCTATTACAGCGAGGGCGAGCGGTTCGAAGACTACGAGCCCGCCTACCACGCCGGCCACGAGGCGCGCATCCGCGACTTCAATCGCGCCTACGAGCAGGTGGAAGCGGAACTGCACCGCGACTGGGACCAGAACAAGGGTTCGCAGACGCTGAGCTGGAGCAAGGCGCGCCACGCGGTGCGTCGCGCCTGGGAGCGGGCCGGCAACAGCGAATAAGGCGGGCGCGCCGCGTTCCACGATTGTAGGAGCGGGTTGTAGGAGCGGCTTCAGCCGCGATGGGCTTTCCTGGTCACGCCCATCGCGGCTGAAGCCGCTCCTACGATGGCAGCGAGCGTTGTTGTTGTTCCTAATTGCACTCCACGCCCGCCGGCACCGACGCATCGACAGGCGCCCGAGACCCACCCCGCTCCACCCGGCAGCGGCGCAACCGCCGCTGCCGGGTGTAATGCTCAGCTCTCCAGCGGCTGCAACTTCAGCAACCGCCCACCGGCGCCGTCCTCCAGCAGCCACAGCGCGCCATCCGGCCCCTGCTCCACTTCGCGGATGCGCTTGCCCATGTCGTAGCGGGCAGCCTCGCGTGCGGTCTCGCCGTTGAACTCGATCCGCACCAGCGACTGCGAGGACAGGCCGCCGATGAAGCCGTTGCCGCGCCATTGCGGGAAACGGCTGCCGTTGTAGATGACGAAGCCGGCCGGCGAGATCACCGGTGTCCAGCTCACCTTGGGCGCGGCGAATTCCGGGCGCGTGCTGTGGTCGGGGATCGGGCGGCCGTCGTAATGGTCGCCATTGGACACGATCGGGTAGCCGTAATTGGCGCCGCGCTGGATCAGGTTCAGCTCGTCGCCGCCGGCCGGGCCCATTTCGTGTTCCCACAACCGGCCGTTGGCGTCGAAGGCCAGGCCGAGCACGTTGCGGTGGCCCAGCGACCACACCTGCGCGGCGACGCCGCCGCGGTTGGCGAACGGGTTGTCGGCCGGCACGCTGCCATCGTCATTGAGGCGCACGATCTTGCCCAGGTTGCCGCTCATGTCCTGCGCCGGATCGAACTTCTGCCGCTCGCTGGAACTGATCCACAGCTTGCCGTCCGGGCCGAACGCCAGCCGATGGCCGAAGTGGCCGTTGCCGGACACCTTGGGCTGCTGCCGCCAGATCACCTGCTGCTGCGAGAGGGTGCCGCCGCCGTTGTTGTCGAGCGTCAGCTTGGCGCGCATCACCGCCGCGCCGCGGGTGTCGCCGCTGCCGGGTTCGGCGTAGCTCAGGTAGACCCAGCCGTTCTTGGCGAAGCCCGGATGCGGCAGCACGTCGCCGAGACCGCCCTGGCCGCCGTACGCCACGGTGGGAACGCCGCTGACCGTGCCGGTGTGGCCGCTGACCGGGTCGATGCGCTTGAGCGTGCCGCCTTTCTCGCTGACCAAGGCGGTGCCGTCGGGCAGGAAGCTCATCGCCCACGGTTCGTTGAAAGTGGCGACCGGCGTCGCCGAGAACGGCCAGTCGCCGCGCCGCTCGGCGGCGGGGGCTGTATCGGCGGGCGCGGCGTGCGCCGCGGAGATCGCCAGGCCCATGGCCAGCGCGCAAGCCAAACCCAGGGGAGTTCGCATGACGTGCACCTATCGGTTGGGGTCGAATCCCGAACCTAGCAGAGCCCGCGTGCACGGCAAGCATGCCGCGGCCAGGGCGTGGCCGCGGTCACGTCACGGCGACGGGTCCGGTAGACACGTCGCGTATTCAAGAACGTCGCTGCGGCGGCGGGCGCTGCCCGCGCCCGCGACGCCGCGATGCGGCGATCAACCCTGCGGCAGCAGCTCGAAGGCGACCGGCTCGCCGCTGGCCGAGGACGCGCACACCCACAGGTCGAACAGGCCCGGCTCGGCCGTGCAGTGCCCGTCGCGGCCGGTGAAGGCCAGCGCGTGGCGGTCGAGGGTGAAGCTGACCTCCATGCCCTCGCCCGCCGCCAGCCGCACCTTGCGGAACGCCTTCAGCTCGCGCACCGGGCGCACCCGGCTGGCGACGCGGTCGTGGATGTACAGCTGCACCACTTCCTCGCCCTCGCGCTCGCCGACGTTGTCGATGCGCGTGGTCACGGTCAGGGTATCGTCCCAGCCGACCTGGGTGCGGTCGAGCTGCGGCGCGCCGTAGGCGAACTGCGTGTAGCCGAGGCCATGGCCGAACGGATACAGCGGCGCGTTCGGCACCTCGCGCCAGCGCGACTTGAACTCGCTCATCGTCGGCAGTTCCGGCCGGCCGGTGCGCGGGTGGTTGTAGAAGTACGGCTGCTGCCCGGCATCGAGCGGGAAGCTCACCGGCAGGCGCGCGGACGGGTTGTAGTCGCCGAACAGCACGTCGGCCACCGCCGGGCCGGTCTGCGTGCCCAGGTACCAGGTCACCGCGATCGCCGCGGCGTCGCGCACCGCGCCCTGCAGCGCCAGCGCGCGGCCGTTGCGCAGCAGCACCACCAGCGGCGTGCCGGTGGCGGCGACCGCCTCGGCCAGCGCCTGCTGCGCCGGCGGCAGCACGATCTGCGTGCGCGACTGCGCCTCGCCGCTGTAGCGCTGCGGCTCGCCCAGCGCCAGCACCACCACGTCGGCGGCGCGCGCGGCGGCCACCGCGGCCTCGATGCCGCCATCCAGCGGCGCTTCCAGGCCACAACCGGGCACCACGGTCAGCGCCTGCGCGTCGTCCAGCGCGGCGCGCACGCCGGCTTCCAGGGTCACGTAGCGGCTCTTGTCGCCGAACAGGGTCCAGCAGCCCTCGATATTGTCGCGGTCCTGCACGAACGGGCCGATCAGCGCGATCTTCTGGCCCTGCTTGCGCAGCGGCAGCACCGGGCCGTCGTTCTTCAGCAGCACGATCGAACGCCGCGCCGCGTCGCGCGCCAGCGCATCGTGCGCGGCGATGTGCGACGAGTCGGCCTCGCGCGCCGGGTCCAGCGAACGGTACGGATCGTCGAGCAGGCCGATGGCCTCCTTCAGTTCCAGCACGCGGCGCACCGAGGCATCCAGCAGCGCCATCGGCACCTCGCCGTCCTCCACCAGCGACGGCAGGTGCGCGGCGTAGAAGCCGCTCTGCATGCTCATGTCCATGCCGGCCAGGAACGCCTTCTTGGTCGCGTCGCGCTCGTCGGCGGCATAGCCGTGCGCGATCAGCTCCATGTCGGCGGTGTAGTCGGAGATCACCACGCCGGGGAATTTCCATTCGCCGCGCAGGATCTCGGTCAGCAGTTCGTGGTTGGCGCTGGCCGGCACGCCGTTGATGTCGTTGAAGGAGGTCATCACGCTCAGCGCGCCGGCCTCGAAGGCGGCCTGGAACGGCGGCAGATGCACGTCGCGCAGGGTCTGCGGGGCGATGTCGACGCTGGCGTACTCCATGCCGGCGGCGACCGCGCCGTAGGCGGCGAAGTGCTTGGGCGTGGCCAGCAGCGCGTCGTCGGCGCGCAGGTCCGGCCCGTGGAAGCCACGCACCCGTGCGGCGGCGAAGGCGCAGCCCAGCACCACGTCCTCGCCGGCGCCCTCGGCACCGCGGCCCCAGCGCTGGTCGCGGGCGATGTCCACCGCCGGCGCGTAGGTCCAGTGGATGCCGGCGGCGGTGGCCTCGATCGCGGTGGCACGCGCGGTGCGCTCGGCCAGTTCCGGCTCGAAGCTGGCGGCCTCGCCCAGCGGGATCGGGAACACCGTGCGCATGCCATGGATCACGTCCGCGGCCAGGATCACCGGGATCCCCAGCCGGCTCTCCTCCAGCGCCACCTGCTGGATGCGCCGCCCCAGTTCCGCGCCGACGCCGTTGAACAGCGAGCCGACCCGGCCGGCGCGCACCTGCTGCAGCACCTCGTCGGCATTGCGGACGTTGGCTTCCGGATTCACGTCGGGGGCGAACGGGCGCACCATGTCGGCGAAGACGCCGAGCTGGCCGACCTTCTCCTCGACGGTCATGCGGGCGATGAGCGATTCGATACGATCCGAAGCCATGGGGTCCTTTGAGAAAACGTTTACATAGCCGCCAATTCTAGCTCTGCGGCCAGTCGATGGGGCAAGTTCCGGCGCCGGAATCGCCTATTCATAAAACTGTCTACCGACCGGGTCCGGCCCGGCCGCCGCGCACCATACGCCGGCGAAGGGCGCGCCGCCTAGGGGGAACTCGAGGGAAAGCCGGGCCCGGCCCGGCGTGGATCCCGGATCGCCGCGGCCGGCCGCTGGCGCGGCGCCCGGGCCACCCGCCTCAGCTCAGGAGCTGAAGTAGGCCTCGGCGATGGCGCTGTGCAGGTGGCCGAGATGGGTCTGGATCTCGTCCATGAACCCGGCCGGGTTGTGCTGCGCCAGGTACGCCGGGTCGGCGTTGCGCACCAGCCCGCTGATGCGCATCAGCGCGCGCTCCACCGGCGGCCGTGGCGGCATGGTCGGCAGGATGTGCTGGGCGCGGACCAGGCAGAACTGCACGCTGCGCGGGAAGTCGTTGTTCTGCAGCAGGAAACGCAGCGCCTGCTCGCCGGTGACGCGCTGGCGCACGTGCCGGCGGTACATCTGGTAGGCGGCCTGCGCGCGCAGCACGCTCATCCACTGCATGGCTTGGTAGGCCTCGCGGTCGTCGGCCTTGCGCGGGGTGATCAGGCCCGAGGCGCCGGCATCGATGATACGCGTGGTCATGTCGGCCTGCTCGATCGCCGTGCCCAGGCGCAGGAACTGGAAGCCGATGTCGCGGCTGACGTTGGCGGTCAGCAGCCCGGACACCTTCAGGCAGGCGTCGGTCACGTGGCCCAGGAACTCCATGCGGTAACGGCGGCCGACGCTGCGCTCGCCGTTGGCGTCGATGTACAGATGCAGGTCGTTGACCGCTTCCCAGATCTCCTGCGGCAGGGTGTCGCGGATGCTGCGCAGCAGTTCGCGCGCGTACTGCACGGAACTGCGCAGCGAGGACGGATTGCGCTCGTCCAGCAGCAGGAAGCGCACCACGTCGGCGTCGCCGACGTCGTCGCCGGCGTTGGGGAACCACAGCGCGAAGATCTCGCCAGCGCCGACCGTGTCGATCATCGGCCGCCAGGCGAAGCGCACCGAGCGCGGCAGGTCCAACTGCAGCAGGCTGCCCACCCCGACCAGCCGCGCGGTGGTCTCGGCGCGGCGCACGTAGCGGCTGAACCAGTAGAGGTTGTCGGCAACGCGCGAGAGCATCAGTCCAACTCCTCGTCCAGATCCACCACCCAGGTGTCCTTGGCGCCGCCGCCCTGCGAGGAATTGACCACCAGCGAGCCCTCCTCCATCGCCACCCGGGTCAACCCGCCGGTGGTGACGTAGACGTCCTCGCGCGAGAGGATGAACGGGCGCAGGTCCAGGTGCCGCGGCGCCGGCCCGGCCTCGGTCACGATCGGCGCGGTGGACAGGCCCAGGGTCGGCTGCGCCATGTAGTTGCGCGGGTCGGCCAGGATCAGCTTGCGGAACTGCTCGCGCTGGCGCGTGGTCGAGCGCGGGCCGATCAGCATGCCGTAGCCGCCGGACTCGTTGGCCGGCTTCACCACCAGTTCGTCCAGGTGCTCGAGCACGTACTGGCGGTCCTTGTCGTCGTGGCACAGGTAGCTGGGCACGTTGGGCAGGATCGGCTCCTCGTCCAGGTAGTAGCGGATCATCTTCGGCACGTAGGCGAACACCACCTTGTCGTCGGCCACGCCGGCGCCCGGCGCATTGGCCAGCGCCACCTTGCCGGCACGCCAGCTGCGGATCAGCCCGGCCACGCCCAGCACCGAATCGGCGCGGAACGCCTCCGGATCCAGGAACAGGTCGTCGACCCGGCGGTAGATCACGTCGACCCGGCGCGGTCCGTACACGGTGCGCATGTAGGTGCAGTCGTCGTCGGCCACGAACAGGTCGTCGCCCTCGACCAGCTCGATGCCCATCGCCTGCGCCAGGTAGGCGTGTTCGAAGTAGGCGCTGTTGAAGATGCCCGGGGTCAGCAGCGCGATCACCGGCTGGTCGCCCGGGCGCGGCGACAGCGCGGCCAGGGTGTCGTAGAGCTGCGCCGGGTAGTCGTCCACCGGCAGGATCGCGCTGGTCTCGAACAGCTCCGGGAACACCCGCTTGGCGACCATGCGGTTCTCGAGCATGTACGACACGCCGCTGGGGATGCGCAGGTTGTCCTCCAGCGCGTACAGGGTGCCGTCGGCGTCGCGCACCAGGTCCGAGCCGCACACATGCGCCCACACCCCAAGCGCCGGGGTGATGCCCACGCACTGCGGGCGGAAGTTCACCGAGTGCTCCAGCAGCATCGCCGGGAACACCTTGTCCTTGACGATGCGCTGGGCGCCATAGATGTCGCCGATAAACAGGTTGAGCGCGCGCATGCGCTGCTTCAGCCCGGCCTCGGTGCGCTGCCATTCGTGCAGCGGGATCACCCGTGGAATCAGGTCGAACGGCAGGGTGCGGTCGACGTTGCGGCCGTCGGAGTAGACGGTGAAGGTGATGCCCATGACCCGCGCGGCGACGTCGGCGGCGAGCTGGCGTTCGGACAATTCGCGTCCACTGAGGCTGGACAGGTACTCGATGACCCGGCGCGCGGCCGGACGTGGCTGCCCGTCGGACTGGATCAGCTCGTCGAAGGTGGCCGTGCGGTACTTGCTCCAGTCCATCGCGCCCCTTGTTGCTGCGGGCCGGCGGCGAGAGGCGCCGGCATGTTGTCCCGCAACATGCCCGCAGACGTGACAGCCGTCAAGCCGCCGGCGGCGGCACGGCGTCCGGGGCGCGGCGGATCCGCGCGCTGTCCATGAACATCGCGTCGCTGGAGGCCTGGAACACGCGCAGGTCGAAATTGGGCAGGATCGCCAGCAGGTGGTCGAACAGATCCGCCTGGATCTGCTCGTACATCGCCCAGCGGGTGTCGTTGGCGAAGCAGTACAGCTCCAGCGGCAGGCCGTTGGCGCCGGGTTCCAGCTGCCGCACCAGCAGGGTCATGTCCTGGCGCACGTGCGGGCTGGCGCGCAGGTAGTGCTCGACGTAGGCGCGGAAGGTGCCGAGGTTGGTGATCCGCCTGCCATTGATCGGCGCCACCCCGCGTTCGGCCAGCGCCCCGTTCCAGGCGCCGAGTTCGTCGCGCTTGCGGTCGATGTACTCGCGCAGCACGGTCAACTGCCGCATCTGTTCGATCTCGGCGGCGTCGAGGAAGCGCACGCTGTGCTGGTCCAGGTACAGCGCGCGCTTGATCCGGCGCCCACCGGCCTCGCTCATCCCGCGCCAGTTCTTGAACGAGTCGCTGATCAGCTTCTTGGTCGGGATGGTGGTGATGGTCTTGTCCCAGTTCTGGACCTTGACCGTATGCAGCGCGATGTCGATCACGTCGCCGTCGGCGTTCTGCTGCGGCATCTCGATCCAGTCGCCGACGCGGACCATGTCGTTGGAACTGATGGTGACACTGGCCACCAGCGACAGCAGCGTGTCCTGGAACACCAGGATCAGCACCGCCATCATCGCGCCCACGCCCGAGAGCAGGATCACCGGCGACTTGTCGACCAGCACCGACACCATCAGTACCGCGGCGACCACGCCGAGCACGATCTTGAGCAACTGCATGTAGCCCTTGATCGGTTTGTTGTGCGCATCCGGGCGCCGCTCGTAGACGTGGTTGAGCAGATCCAGCACGCGCGACAAGGCCAGCGCCACGGTCAGCACGATGAAGGCGGCGCAGACGTTGCGCACCACGCTGACCATCACCGCCGGCAGGTGCGGCACCGCGCCGATGCCCAGCGACAGCACCAGCGCCGGGATCACGTTGGCCAGGCGCGGGATCACGCTCAGCTTCACTACCTTGTCGCTGAGCACGGTGGCGCGCAGCGCCCGCCGCAGCCCGCGCAGCAGGATGCGTTTGGTCACCCAGTTGGCCAGCCACGCCGCCAGCAGCAGCGCCACGATCACCATCGCGTCGTAGGCCCAGGGATACGGCGCCAGGGTGTGCTGCAGGTCGGCGAAGAAACGCGCGCCGGGCAGCGTCGCCGGCGCGGCGCTGGCGAACGGCAGCGATGCCTGCGTGCTCATGCGCGGCTGCGCTCGATGATGACCCCCACCGCCTGCGCCCCGCGCACCGCGCCCGGCTTGCTCAGCTTCAGCCGCAGCCACTGCACGTCGAATTCTTGCAGCACCGCTTCCGCGCAGCGCTCGGCCAGGGTTTCCACCAGCCCGTAGCCGGACTGCTCGACCAGCTCCACCAGGCGCTTGCTCACCGCCTTGTAGTTGAGCGTGTCGGCAATGTCGTCGCTGGCCGCGGGCTTGCGGTTGTCGAAGCCCATTTCCAGATCGAAGCGCAGCGTCTGCCGGATCCGCCGCTCCCAATCGTAGATGCCGATCAGCGCGTCGATTTCCAGACCTTCGATGAAGACTTTATCCATGAGGAGCAGGGATTGGGGAATGGGGATTCGGGAATGGTAAGAGCAACGGCAAAAGCGGCGCGTGAGCCGCTTTACGAATCCCCAATCCCGACTCCCGACTCCCGCGCCGCCGCCAACGGCGGCAGCGTCGCCATGTCCCAGCGCGGCGTCACCTGCACCGCCGACGCAGCGTCGTGCAACCCGGCCTGCAGGCGCAGGGCGCCGGCGAAGGCGATCATCGCGCCGTTGTCGGTGCACAGCGCCGGGCGCGGGAAGCAGGCACGGCCGCCGCGGGCCTGCGCCATCGCCTGCAGCTTGGCGCGCAGGCGCAGATTGGCGCCGACGCCGCCGGCGACCACGATGGTGTCGCTGCCGGCGGCCTCCAGCGCGCGCTCGCACTTGATCGCCAGCGTGTCCACCACCGCGTCCTCGAAGCCGCGGGCGATGTCGGCGCGCACCGCGTCGGACTGGTCGCTGTCGCGCCAGGCTAGCAGCACCTGGGTCTTGAGTCCGGAAAAGCTGAAGTCCAGGCCGGGCCGGTCGGTCATCGGCCGCGCGAAGCGGAACCGCCCCGAGGTGCCCTGCGTGGCCAGCGCGGCCAGTTGCGGGCCGCCGGGATACGGCAGCCCCATCAGCTTGGCGGTCTTGTCGAAGGCCTCGCCGGCGGCATCGTCGAGGGTCTCGCCGAGCAGGCGGTAGCGGCCGATGGCCTCCACCGCGATCAACTGGGTATGGCCGCCGGAGACCAGCAGCGCCACGAACGGCGGCGCCGGCGCGCCGTGCACCGGGTCCGGATCCTCCATCAGCGGCGCCAGCAGGTGGCCTTCCATGTGATGCACGCCGATTGCCGGCACCTCCAGCGCCCAGGCCAGGGCCCGGGCCACGCCGGCACCGACCAGCAGCGCGCCGACCAGGCCCGGGCCGGCGGTGTAGGCCACCCCGTCCAGGTCGCGCACCTGCAGGCCGGCCTCGGCCAGGGTCTGGCGGATCAGCGGCAGCAGCTTGCGCACGTGGTCGCGGCTGGCCAGCTCCGGCACCACCCCACCGTATTCGGCGTGCAGGGCGATCTGGCTATACAGCGCGTGGGCGCGCAGCGCGGCCGCCCCGGAGCGGCTGGTGTCGTAGACGGCGACGCCGGTTTCGTCGCAACTGGATTCGATGCCGAGAACGTTCATGGACTGCATTGTGCGGCCGAATCGGCGGCAGGCCAAACGGGGTGCTTGCAGCCGCGGAAACTGTCGCTATAATGTGCGGCTCGCCGGGCGTGACCCGGTCACCATTGTGTCCCGGAGATTCCATGCCCAGCGTTAAAGTCCGCGAGAACGAGCCCTTCGAGTTTGCGCTCCGTCGCTTCAAGCGCACCTGCGAAAAGGCCGGCGTGCTGGCCGAAACCCGCAAGCGCGAGTTCTACGAAAAGCCGACCCAGGAACGCAAGCGCAAGGCCGCTGCCGCGGTGAAGCGCCAGCTGCGTCGCACCTCGCGCGACGTCACCAAGCGCCAGCGTCTGTACTGAGGATCGCGGCCTGCGGTAGCGGGGTGTGCCGGTTTCGGCATCCGCTACGGTAAGCCCACGAAGCCGGCACGCGCAAGCGTCGCCGGCTTTTTGTGCGTCTTCCGCCTGGGCCAGGCGCTCCGCCCCCCGCGGGGCATCGGCCCCATCCCTGTTCCTCGGCACCCGCGTGCCGCCTCGGCCACGGCCAGCGCCAGCGCGCTTGCCTAGAATGCCCTTCCCCCTGTTCTCTTCCCTGTGGAGCCCCTCATGACCCTCAAGCAGCAGCTCACCGACGACATGAAGGCCGCGATGAAGTCCGGCGACAAGCACAGCCTGGGCGTGATCC
The DNA here is from genome assembly GCF_038442435.1 of Xanthomonas protegens. NCBI lineage: Bacteria > Pseudomonadati > Pseudomonadota > Gammaproteobacteria > Lysobacterales > Lysobacteraceae > Xanthomonas > Xanthomonas protegens. The sequence goes on from NZ_JAQJCQ010000026.1 coordinate 14,325, forward strand.
GGCTGATCAACGCCGCGATCAAGCAGAAGGAAGTGGACGAGCGCGTGGAGATGGACGACGCCGCGGTGATCGCGGTGATGGACAAAATGGTCAAGCAGCGCAAGGACTCGGTGAGCCAGTACGAGGCCGCCGGCCGCGACGACCTGGCCCAGGTGGAGCGCGAGGAGATCGTGGTGATCGAGCGCTACCTGCCGAGCAAGATGGGCGAGGCCGAGATCGTCGCCGCGATCCAGGCGGCGATCGCGCAGACCGGCGCCGCTGGCCCGGCCGACATGGGCAAGCTGATGGGCGTGCTCAAGCCGATGCTCGCGGGCAAGGCCGACATGGGCCAGGTCTCGGTGCTGGTCAAGCAGCAGTTGGCCGGCTGACCGCACCGATACGTTAGCGCGCGCGGCGGGCTTCACCCGCCTTTCGGCGACGGGCTGCTACAACGCCGGGAAGCCCGCGCCCCCTTCTGCGCGCAGTGCGGGACCGGCGTTGCGACGCCGCGCGCCGAAGGTCCCGCGCCCATGTCCATGCCCCTGTCGTCCGATCGCCTGCACAAACATCTCGACCGCCTGCAGCAGAGCCTGCCGGCTGCGCTGGTGCGGCGCTTCGTCGAGATCGACGTGATGACCCAGGCGGCGTCGCTGTCGTTCTACGCGCTGCTGTCGCTGGCGCCGCTGCTGGTGCTGCTGCTGTGGCTCACCGCCTCGCTGTATCCGCAGGCGCAGGAAGCGTTGATCGCGCAGATCGGGCAACTGGCCGGGCACGGCGCGCGCGAAGTCGCGCAGACGGTGATCGACAACGCCAAGAACCAGCCCAGCGTGGGCTCGCTGGCGGGGCTGTGGAGCACCCTGCTGCTGTTCGTCGGCGCCACCGCGGTCTTTGCGCAGCTGCAGAACGCGCTGAACCTGATCTTCCGCACCGATAAGCAGCGCCTGGACGGCATCATGGCCTGGCTGAAGAAGCGCGTGTTCTCCTTCGGCGTGGTGCTGGGGCTGGGCTTTCTGCTGCTGATCTCGATGATCCTGACCACCGTGCTGCAGGTGGTGTTCGCACGGATGCCGTCGGTGCTGCCGGCGGTCGGCTATGTCTCGACCCTGGCGATCTACGTGCTGGCCTTCGCCGTGCTCTATCACTACCTGCCCGACCGCCGGGTGGAATGGCGCCAGGCCATCATCGGCGGCGCGATCACCGCCTGCCTGTTCGTGGCCGGGCGCTACGCGATCGGCCTGTACATCGCCACCGCCGCGCCGGGCAGCGCCTACGGCTCGATGGGCGCGCTGGTGATCCTGCTGGTGTGGATCTACTACGCCACCGTGGTGTTCTTCGTCGGCGCGCTGATCACCGCGGTGATCGACGAGCGCCTGCGCTCGCACAGCAAGCTCGTCGCTGCCGGGATCGACCCGCGCAGCGCTGCGCAGGCACCACCGACGCCCTGACCGCACGCCGCTGAACCACACGCAGGCCGCGCGCGGCCAGCGTGACGGCGCATGCGCATGGCATCCTATGCGGATGGCCCGCATCCCCGACGCATTCATCGACGACCTGCTCGCACGCACCGACATCGTCGAGGTGATCGGCACGCGCGTGCCGCTGAAGCGCCAGGGCAAGGAATACGCGGCGCGCTGCCCGTTCCACGACGAGCGCTCGGCCTCGTTCACGGTGTCGCCGACCAAGCAGTTCTACCACTGCTTCGGCTGCGGCGCGCACGGCACCGCGATCAGCTTCCTGATGAACTACGACCGTCTCGAATTCCTCGACGCGGTCGACGAGTTGGCCAAGCGCGCCGGCATGGAGATCCCGCGCGACGCCCAGCAGCGTGGCGCCGCCCAGGCCGCCGGCGACGATCACCGCGACCTGTACTCCGCGCTGGAAGCGGCGGCCAAGTTCTTCCAGCGCCAGTTCGACGGCAGCGAGAAGGCGCGCGCCTACCTGGACGGCCGCGGCGTGGACGCGGAGAACCGCGCGCGCTTCCAGATCGGCTACGCCCCGGACGGCTACGGCGCGCTCAAGGACGCGCTGGGCACCGACGAGCGCCGGCTCAAGCTGCTGGACCGCGCCGGGCTGTTCTCCAAGAACGACCGCGGCCACGTCTACGACAAGTTCCGCGACCGGGTGATGTTCCCGATCTTCGACCGCCGCGGCCGGGTCATCGCCTTCGGCGGCCGCGTGCTCGACAAGGACGACGGTCCCAAGTACCTGAACTCGCCGGAGACCGCGCTGTTCCACAAGGGCCGTGAACTGTACGGCCTGTGGCAGGTGCGCCAGGCCAACCAGAAGATCGAGCGGCTGATCGTGGTCGAGGGCTACATGGACGTGGTCTCGCTGTTCCAGTTCGGCGTCACCCAGGCGGTGGCGACGCTGGGCACCGCGACCACGCCGGACCATGCCGAGCTGCTGTTCCGCAACGCACCGGACGTGTTCTTCTGCTTCGACGGCGACGCCGCCGGCCGCCGCGCCGGCTGGAAGGCGCTGGAATCGGTGCTGCCGCGGATGAAGGACGGGCGCCAGGCGTTCTTCCTGTTCCTGCCCGATGGCGAGGATCCGGACACCATCGTGCGCAAGGAAGGCGCCGCGGCCTTCGACGCGCGACTGGTCCAGGCCACGCCGCTATCGCAGTTCTTCTTCGACGAACTCTCGCGCGAGATCAACCTCGGCACGCTCGACGGCAAGGCGCGCCTGGCCGAACGCGCGAGGCCGATGCTGGCGCAGATTCCCGACGGCGCCTTCGGCGACCTGATGCGCCAGCGCCTGGCCGAACTCACCGGCATCGGCGCCGCCGCACCCGCGGCCGCCACGGCCGCGGCGAGCCGGCCGCCGCCGCGCGCGCCGCGCCCGGCGCACAAGCGCAGCCTGGTGCGCGAGGGGATCGTGCGCCTGCTGCAGGCACCGTCGCTGGCGCTGGACCTGCCGCCGCCCTACCCGTTCGCCGGCCTGCGCCTGCCCGGCATCGAGCTGATGATCGAACTGCTGCAGATCGTGCATGCGCGCCCGGAAATCACCACCGGCGCCCTGCTCGAACACTTCCACGAACGCGAGGAACTGGCCGCGCTGCAGAAGCTGGCGGTGCAGGAAATCGCCGGCGAGACCGCCAGCTGGCGCCAGGAACTGCACGACGTGGTCGTGCAGCTGGAAAAGCAGACGCTGCAGCAGCGCCTGGACGAACTGCAGGCCAAACAGCGCGCGCAAGGTTTGGACGAGACCGACAAGTACGAGCTGCGGGAACTGTTGAAGGCGCGTGCGGGGCTGCATTAGCTGCGATGCGCCAATGCTTCAAGCATCGGCGCCAGCCACGCAATGTAGGTGGCCGGCGCGATGCCAAACATCGTCCCTGCAGCCAGCCGTCGGTCAAGACAATCAGCCGCCCGCAGCAGCGGTGGACGCTGTGAACGCCGCACGATCCTTTGCCTGTAGCGCGCGTATGCCGGCAGCAGCCTCGTCCAGACGGGTCGCCTGCACCTGCAACAACGCATCGGTATCGATCTCCTCACTGCGCAGCGCGTAACCCAACGGCACGACCGGCTTCAGCCAATCGGCGATCAGCGTTTGGTATGCGGTTCCGTGCTGGATTGCCATCTGCTTGAGAAACGCGAATGTGTCCGTCGGCGGGGAGCCGCTGCGTGTCCCCTGCAAGGATTGATTCGCGATCTGGCTATAGGTGATGCCGGACGCCAGCGCATTGATCCGCGCCAGGAAGACGAACGCCTCCACGCCCGGAATCGTTCCGTTGTCGTAGATGTGAGGGATCTCGCTCAGCATCTCCGTTACCCAGGCATGCGGCACCACGTCGAGCGTATTCCACATGTCGTGATTCCATGCCTGATACGGCTTCTCGCCGATGGTCGGCGGCGGCAGCATCTGTGCGCACACTTCCGCGAACGCCGCATTTCCCGGCGTGGCGCCAGCGGTGGCATAGCAGTACACATCCTTGCAACCTGCAAGCAGGCCTCTGCTCTTGAACCAGGTCGCCATGGTCGGCGACAACGCGCCGCCCAGGCTATGCCCGGTGAAGATCACCGTTGCGCCGCTTTGCTGCACGGTTTTCAGGAACGCGTCGAGCGTTGTGCCGGGGGCCGCCGCCGAGGCGGGACTCACCATATTGAGCAGGTGCCAGACACCCAGGGCGGTCCCCATGGAAACGACGGGGGTATTCGGCAGAATCAGCTTGCCCGCCGCAACGGGTCGAGACGACGCCAACGGGTCGTATTTCGCGAATTCGACCGTGGAAGCGACGTCGAAATCCTCCACCAACCAATCGTAGGGCGAAGACGGATTGGTCGCGCAGATCGCCACCACATACACATCGCCGGCAATGCCATTCACGTCGCTCGACTTGGCGACGAACATCGCGTTATCCGAGCGCACCGAATCCTTCGCTTGCCAGATTTGCGGTCCCCACACCACGTCCCAGGTACCGATCGCCGTTTTTGCCGGCTCCGAACCGAGCGTTGCATGCAACACCCGTTGATAGTCGGCCTGTATCGCCGAGGCGACGCCATGCCGGCGGCTGACCCAGTTGGCCAGGCTCGAAAGCGCGAAAACGGTCTGATACTGGTCGTACGACATGTGCAAGCTCCTGGTCCGTGGCAATGCCTGGAGGAGCGGGAAGCACAAACGCGTGCACGACGCGCCTGCGTGCCCGGCGCGCTCCCCATCGACCGGGTGGCCGCAATCTAGCAAGCTGCCGGTACGCGCATTTGACCGAAACGGCCGGCAGCGCAACATGTCTGCGAGTTGTCTACGCAGTGCGTCCGGATTCGCGTGCGGGCGCCATGCTTTCTAAAATGCACCACTCCCCCCGCTCGACCTTTCCCGATGATCAAGTCCTGGCTCGCGCGCCTGCGCATCGAACCCTTCACCCTGGCGCTGCTGTGCACGGTGCTGCTGGCCTCGCTGCTGCCGGTGCAGGGGCGCGCGGCGGCGGTGATGGACGTGGTCACCGATCTGGCGATCGCCGCGCTGTTCTTCCTGCATGGCGCGCGGCTGTCGCGCGAGGCCATCGTCGCCGGCGCGCTGCACTGGCGCCTGCACCTGACCATCTTCGCCGCCACCTTCATCCTCTTCCCGCTGCTGGGCCTGCTGTTCAAGCCGCTGTCGCACTGGCTGCTGACCCCGGACCTGTACATCGGCGTGCTGTTCCTGTGCACGCTGCCGTCCACGGTGCAGTCGTCGATCGCCTTCACCTCGATGGCCGGCGGCAACGTGCCGGCGGCGGTGTGCAGCGCCTCGCTGTCGAGCCTGCTCGGGGTATTCCTGACGCCGCTGCTGATGGGCGTGCTGACCGACGCACAGAACGCCATGTCCAATCCGCTGGAGGCGATGGGCAAGATCATGCTGCAGCTGCTGGTGCCGTTCGTCGCCGGCCATCTGCTGCAGCGCTGGATCGGCGGCTGGGTCGATCGCCACCGCGCGGTGCTGCGCTACACCGACCAGAGCACCATCCTGCTGGTGGTGTACACCGCGTTCAGCGCCGCGGTGGTCGAAGGCCTGTGGCGCAAGACGCCACTGCCGGCGCTGCTCGGCGTCGCCGTGGTCGGCGCGGTGCTGCTGGCGCTGGCGATGGCGCTGATCACCTTCGGCGCACGGCGCCTGGGCTTTTCCCGCGAGGACGAGATTCCGATCGTGTTCTGCGGCTCGAAGAAGAGCCTGGCCACCGGCGTGCCGATGGCCAAGGTGCTGTTCGCCAGCGGCAGCCTCGGCGCGATCGTGTTGCCGGTGATGATCTACCACCAGATCCAGCTGATCGTCTGCGCGGTGATCGCGCAACGCTACGCGCGCGCGGCGAAGGCAGAAGCGGCCGGCTAGCGGCGAACGGCAAGGGGCGGTGGCGGGCGCCGGCAGGCACGCCGCGCGGACGCGCCCGCAAGCGCGTGTCATGCGCCGCGCAGCACCTGCACGGGCGGCATATGCAGATGCGCAGCCGGCATGTGCGATGACGGCGGTGGCTGCGTACAGTAGACGGCCGGCACGGCCGGCGCCGTGTCTCCCTCCCCACCCGGTGCCCACATGAGCCGCATGTTCCGCCGTTCCGCGACGATCTCCGCCAGCCTGGCCGCGCTGCTGGCGCTGAGTGCCTGCCAGCAACCGCCCGCGCCTGCCGCGCCCAAGGCCGCCCCAGCGGCACCTGCCGCCGACAGCGCCGGCATCGCCTGGCGCGAGGGCGACGTCGACGACGCCTTCGCCGAAGCGCGCGAGCACGACAAGCCGGTGCTGCTGTACTGGGGCGCGGCCTGGTGCCCGCCCTGCAATCGGCTCAAGGCCACGCTGTTCAAGGACCCGGCGTTCATCGCCCGCACCCGCGCCTTCGTCGCGGTGCACCTGGACGGCGATTCGGAAGGCGCGCAGGCCTGGGGCGAACGCTTCGGCATCAAGGGCTATCCGACCATCATCGTGCTGCGCCCGGACCGCAGCGAGATCACCCGCCTGGCCGGCGACAGCGATACCGTGCGCCTGGCCGAGGCCCTGCGCGTGGCCGCGACCCGCACCACCACCTCGGCGCAGTTGTTGCAGCAAGCGCTCAAGGCGCCGGCCACGCTCGGCGCCGACGACTGGACCCTGCTCGGCGAATACGGCTGGGCGGTGGATGCGGCCCAACTGGTCAAGCCGGGTCAGGCGGCGGACGTACTCACGCGCCTGGCCGCGGCCGCGCCGCAGCCTGCCTTGCAGCGCCGTTTCGCGTTGCTGGCGCTGGCCGCGCAGGATCCGGCCAAGGCCGCCTCTGTGGACGCCAAGCACCGCGCCGCCGCCCACGATCTGCTGCAGGCGGTGCTGGCCGATCCGGCCGAAGTGCGCGCCAACCGCAGCACACTGACCTATGCGGCGCGCGAGCTGGTGCAGGCCGCGGCCAGCGACGCCGCCGAGCGCAACACGCTGTCCGCCGCCCTGACCCATGCGCTGGACCAGGTCTACGCCGACAGCAGCCTGCCGATCAGCGATCGCCTGGACACCGCCGCCGCGGACATCGCCTTGGCACGCCTGGCGCAAGGCCAGCCGGCCGATGCCGGCGACGGACCGCATCCGCCGTTGCCGCCGGCGGTGGTCGCCAAGGTGCAGCAGCGTGTGCAATGGGCCGAGCAGGCCGCCACGACCGACTACGAACGCCAGTCCACGATCAGCAGCGCCGCCGGCCTGCTGGACGAGGCCGGCGACAGCGCCGGTGCCGAACAACTGCTGCTGGCCGAGCTTCAGCGCAGCAAGACGCCGTATTACTACATGCCGGAACTGGCCGGCCTGGCCGAGGCGCGCGGCGACAAGCAGACGGCGCTGTTCTGGCTGAAGAAGGCCTACGAGAGCGCACAAGGCCCCGCCACCCGCGTGCAGTGGGGCGTGCTCTATGTCGATGGGCTGGTCCGGCTGCAGCCGGACAACGCGACGGCGATCGAGGCGGCCGCCGGCCAGGTGATCGGGGAGTTGGCCGGCCAGCCCGACGGCTATCACCAGCGCACCCGGCAGCGTTTCGACACCCTGGCCAAGACCCTGCAGGCCTGGAGCAAGGGCCACGACGGTAGCGCGGTGCTCGCGCGGCTGCAGCACAAGATGCAGCAAAGCTGCGGCAGCCAGGCAGGCGACACCTGCCAGCATTGGTTGGGGTGAGGGCGCAAGACGCGCCACCGGCCGCATCACGCATCCACGCGAGCAAGACCGCTGCGCCGGCGCCGTCGCAGTCCCGGCATCGGCACTGCGACGTTGCACCGCGGCGCGCAGGCGGTCGCAACCGCCTTGCGCTGGCGGCGCGCGAAACGCGCGCGCCGCCGGCTCCGGTCAGGCCGCCACGCGGACCGGCGCCACCGGCTGACCGGCGCCCTGGCTGCCGGGGCGTCGGCCGCTGCTGGTATGCGCATTCAGGCCTTGCGCCTGCCCTTCCAGCGCGCGCGCGGCTTCGGCCATCTTTTCCACCAGCGCCGCGTTCTGCTGCGTGGCGGTATCCATCTGCACCACGATCTGGTTGACCTGGCCGATGCCGGCGCTCTGCTCGCGGCTGGCGCCGGCGATGTCGGTCATGATGCGCTGCACTTCGCGCACCGAGCCGAGCAGTTCTTCCATGGTGGCGCCGGCGCGTGCGACCAGCGCCGAGCCGCGATCGACCTGCTCACTGGAACCGGCGATCAGGCCACGCACTTCCTTGGCCGCATCGGCGCAGCGCTGGGCCAGGCTGCGCACTTCGGTGGCGACCACGGCGAAGCCGCGGCCCTGCTCGCCGGCGCGCGCCGCTTCCACCGCCGCGTTCAAGGCCAGGATGTTGGTCTGGAAGGCGATGCCGTCGATCACGCTGATGATGTCGGCGATCTTGCGCGACGCGCTCTCGATGCCGGCCATGGTCTGGACCACGTCGCGCACCACGTCGCCGCCGCGCTGGGCGACGTCGCTGGCGCCGTCCACCAGGCGGTTGGCGTGGCCGACGTGCTCGACGTTGCGCTGCACGGTGCCGGTGATCTCTTCCATCGAGCTGGCCGCCTCTTCCAGCGCCGCGGCCTGCTGCTCGGTGCGCCGGGCCAGGTCGCTGTTGTCGTCGACCATCTCCGCGGCGGCCGTCTGCAGGGTGTGCGCCGCCTCGCCCAACTGGCGCGCGGCATGGATGTCCAGCAACGCGCCGACCGCGCGCAGCGGGGTGCCGTCGGCGGCGCGCTTGGTCAGGCCACGCGCACGGAACCAGCGGTACTCGCCGTTCTTCAGCTGCAGGCGGTATTCGACGTCGAAGCCAGTGCGGCCGGTGCGGTCGTTGAGGTGGGCGGCGAACGCGTTGAGCGCGAGCTGCGCGTCTTCCGGATGCAGGCGCGAGGACCAGCTGTCGAGCACGTTGGGGAACTCGGCCTCGGAGGCGAAGCCCAGCAGCGAACGGAACTGGGCCGACCACCAGAACTCGTTGGACGGATTGATCGGATCGCCGGCGACCACGCTCATGTCCCACAGGCCGTCGTTGAGCATGTCCGCGCCCAGCTCGAAGCGGGTCAGGACCACGTCCAGGAACGCCTCGCGCTCGCGCCGCTCGGTGATGTCGGTGAGCGCGCCGGCCACCCGCAGCGGTAAGCCCTGGGCGTCGCGCTGGGTGGTACCGATCGCGCGGAACCAGCGGTACTGGCCATTCTTCAGCTGCAGGCGGTAGTCCACGTCGTACGGGGTCTGGCCGCTGCGGTCGCCCAGGTGCTTGGCGAACGCGTCCAGCGTGGCCTGCTTGTCGTCCGGATGCAGGCGCGAGGCCCAGCTGTCGAGCACGTTGGGGAAGTCGAGCTCGGAGGAGAAGCCCAGCATCGCGCGGAACTGCGAGGACCACCAGAATTCGTTGGCGGGGTTGATCGGATCGCCGGCGATCACCCGCATTTCCCACAGGCCGTCGGTGGTCGCCTTGGTGACCAGGTCGAAACGGACGTGCATGTCGTCCAGATTGGCGAGGGCACTGTCGGCCTGCGCACGGGCGCGGTCACGCTCGGCCTCGGCCTCGCGCAGGCGCTCGGTCAGTGCCTGCAGCTTCGCCGCTTCTTGCTTGCTCTTGCCCCACATGGATGTCTCCGCGGCTTTGCCGATTTTGGTCGTTCGTTCGGTAACGACCGCGACCGGCAACACTTGAGCGGAGGGCTGAACGCGCGGTTCAGGTGATCCAGTGATCGACCAGGAGGAACGCGAACAGCGCCATCAGGTACACGATGGAGTAGCCGAACATGCGCATCGAGAACATCTCGTCCGGCGGGTCGAGCATGCGCCAGGCGTACCAGAGGAACACCGCGTCCAGCACCAGGGTGCCGCCGAGGTAGAACACCCCGCTCATGCCCACCGCCACCGGCAGCAGCGTCACCACCACCAGCAGCACCGTGTACACCAGGATCTGCCGGCGGGTATGCGCCACGCCATGGGTGACCGGCAGCATCGGGATCGAGGCCTTGGCGTAGTCGGCGCGGCGGAAGATCGCCAGCGCCCAGAAGTGCGGCGGCGTCCACACGAAGATGATCAGCACCAGCAGCGAGGCATAGGCCCAGTCCCACTGGCCCTGCATGCCGGTGATCGCGGCCCAGCCCAGCAGGGGCGGCGCCGCGCCGGCCAGGCCGCCGATGACGATGTTCTGCGGCGTGGTGCGCTTGAGGAACACCGTGTAGATCACCGCATAGCCGATCAGCGAGGCGAAGGTCAGCACCGCGGTGATCCAGTTGACCCACACCACCAGCACGGTCATCGACAGCGCGGTCAGCAGGGTGGCGAACAGCAGCACCTGCCACGGCAGCACCTTGCCCACCACCAGGGGGCGCCAGGAGGTGCGCGCCATCTGCGCGTCGATGCGCGCGTCCAGCAGTTGGTTGATCGCCGCCGCCGCCGAGGCCGCCAGCCAGATGCCGAAGAAGCCGAGCAGGCCGGTGCGCACCTGCGCCCAGGTCGGCAGCCCCGGGATCGCCAGGCACATGCCGACCAGGGCGGTGAACACGATCAGCGCCACGACCTTGGGCTTGGTCAGGTCCCAGTAGTCGCGCCAATGGACGCGGTGCGCGCTCATTGCGGCGCCCGCAAGCGCGCCAGCAACGACACCAGCACGAACAGCAGCGCCACCGCGCCGGCGTTGTGCAGCACCGCCACCGGCAGGGGGAGCGCGAGCTTGACGTTGAGGATGCCCAGGCACACCTGCGCGACCAGCAGCAGCGCCAGCGCCACGGCCCAGCCGCGCATGCCCGGCGTGCGGCTCAGGCGCCAGCTCAGCCACAGCAGGTAGGCCGCCACCACCATTGCCATCATCCGGTGCGCCATCTGGATCGCGATGCGCGCCGCGCCGTCGAGCACGCCGCCTTCGTAGTCCACGCCGATGCCGCGCCACAGGGTGAAGCCCTCGCGGAAATCGTGCGGCGGCCACCACTGGCTGACGCAGCGCGGGAAGTTGTCGGCCGACCAACTGCCGCCGCCGCAGGCCAGCGCCGCGTAGTTGGCGCTGACCCAGCCGCCCAGCGCGATCTGCAGCACCAGCACCGCCACGCCCAGGCGCAGCAGCCACTTCAGCCGCGGCGCATCGGCCAGGGTGATCGGCAGGTGGGTGGCGCGCCAGGCCATCCACACCAGCAGCGAGAACATCAGCAAGCCGCCCAGCAGATGCCCCATCACCACGATCGGCTTGAGCAGCAGGGTCACCGTCCACATGCCCAACAAGGCCTGGAAGATCACCACCGACAGGGTCAATACCGCGGCACGGGCAAGGTCGTCGTTGGACCAGCGCAGCGCCGCCAGCAGCAGGATCGCCTCGCCGCCCACCGCCACCAGCATCGCCAGCCCCGGCCAGCCGGACATATACAGTGGGATCGACAGCGCCACCAGCGCCGCCGCCGTGACGATCTGGGCGATGCCGAGCCGGCGCCGCCGCGCCGCCAGCAGCGACAGCACCAGCACCTCCACACCCAGCGCACCGGCCAGGAAGCGGTGGATCTGCTCGCGCCAGGCCTTGTGCGTCTCCAGCGGCCGGATCTTGCTGGCGGCATGGGTGTCGGCTTCGGCACTGGTCTGCGGCCAGGTGATGCGGCCGTAGCAGGTCGGCCAGTCCGGACAGCTCATGCCCGCATCGGACAGGCGCACGAACGAGCCGAACATGATGGTGCTGGCGGTGAACAGCGCCGCCAGCCAGGCCATGCGGTGGAAATGCCGGAACAGCGCCGGGCGCGCGAACAAGGTCATAGGGAGCGGCTCACAGGAGTTTCAGCAGCTTCGCCAGGTCCGCACGCAGCCCGGCCGGGTCGAACCCGGGGGCATAGCGCAGCACCACGAAACCGTTCGGATCGATGACGTAGACCGGCACCCCGGCCGCATCGCGCACCCGCGGCAGCGCCGCCAGCAGGGCCGGATCCGCGCGCAGCGCCTGCACCTGCGGCAGGGCCTGGGCGGCGGCTGGCGGCGTGCCGATCCACAGGATCTGCACGTGGTCGGCGTCGTGGCCGAACAGCTGCCAGACCTTGTCCAGGTCGCGCGCCAGCGCATCGCAGGCGCTGCCGCAGTCCGCCGGCGGCGCCAGCGCGATGCGCCATAGCCGCCGCTGCGGCTCCCAGGCGTAGACGTGGCCGTCGGCCAGCCGCGGCTGCAGCGCGCGCAGGTCGGCCGGCGGCTGCAGCAGTTCGCCGTGGTTGCGGCTGGCGGACGGCTGCCAGCCGGAAAAGCGCAACGCGCCGGCGACCAGCATCGAGCCGAAGAACAGGACGAACAACACGATCAGCGGCCAGCGGCCGCGTGCGGCCGCCGGGCGCGGGGCCGGGGTGGGAGCATTCATGCCGGGGATTTTCTCATGCGCGCGCGCTCAGCGCCCGCCCCGTCCCCTGCGCGCGCGCCAGCTGAGCAGCGCCGCGGTGACCAGCACCGCCAGCGCCAGGCCGAACCATTGCACCGCGTAACCCAAGTGGCGCTCGGGCGGTAGCGTGTTCGGCAACAGGTCCAGGTCGCGCGGATAGCCCAGCGGCAGGGCCGGATCCAGGCGCAGCACCTGCGACAAAATGTCGCGGCGGCCGAGCGCCTCGCCGATCGCTCCCGGCTCGATGCGCATCGCCAGCCAGCGCTGCGGCGACGGCGCCGCGACCAGCGCCGGACCCAGCGCCAGTCCATGCGACGGTGCCGGTCCGAGCAGGCCGACCAGCGTGTAGCGGCCCTGCAGCGGCGCCGGCTCGGGCAGCGCGCGATCGGCCGGCAGCGGCAGCCAGCCCAGTTCCACCAGCAGCGGCGCCGCCGCGCCGTCGGCCAGGAACGGCTGGTACACCTTCACCCCGCTGCGGCCCTGCCGCAGCTGGTTGTCGAGCAGGATCTGGCCGGGCAGGAAGCGGCCGGCGCCATGCACCCAGCGCAACTGTCCCGGCGGCGTCGCGCGCAGCGCATCGGCCAGCGTCTGCGGGCGATCGCGCACATGCGCCGCCTGCGCCAGCAAGGCCTGCTTCTCGTGCATGCGCTGCAACTGCCAGCGGCCGAGCATGCAAAAGCACACCGCCACCGCCAGCGCGACGCTCCAGCCCAGCCACAGCGGCATGCGTCGGCGCGCACCAACGCGCAAGGCAGCGGCGAGGGTCATAATGCGGACACACCATGTGCCGAGACGCCCATGAACGACTCGCTGAAGACTTTGCTGATCGTCGCGTTCCTGCTGCTCATCCTGTGGAACCTGGGCGCCGGCCTGTACTACCTGTTGGTGGACCGCGGCCAGAGCAAGCGCACGGTGAACGCGTTGACCTGGCGCATCGGCCTATCGGTGTGCCTGATCCTGCTGGTGATCCTGGGCATCTATACGGGAGTGATCAAGCCCCATGGGCTCGGGCGGTAGACGTTGCTTTCGGGATTCGGGATTCGGGATTCGGGATTCGGGATTCGGGATTCGATAGCAGCATGCCGTCCGCACGGGCACTTTGCACGCGAGCAATCCAGTCAAAGCGCCTACGAGATGAATTCGCCGTAGGAGCGGGGTGAGGCCCGGCCCGGTTTATGGGAGGGGGGGCGGGCGGAACCGCGCCCGGGAGAAGGGCAAGTCGCCCCCCAAC
>NZ_JAQJCQ010000027.1:0-18773 GCF_038442435.1 Xanthomonas protegens
TCGTCATCGACATGGCCAGCCTGGGGCAGGCCAAGCAAGCGGCCTGAGCGGCTGTTCGCGGTAGCAGTCGGCTACCGTGGGACACATCACGCGTCGTTGCGTGACCATGGAAGCCCGGGCAGAAGCATGCCCGGGCTTTTTGTTATTGGAGGCGTACCGCTTGGATCGTGACGTGCCGCGAGGGCAATGAATCCATCGTCTCCAGGCGACAGATCGCGGCATCTGAGGGACGCAGTCACCTAGGCACCGACGGCATCGTGTCCGACATCGAGACGATCGAGATGGCGCAGATCAACGAGGCCTACGAGCGCATGCTCAAGGGCGACGTGAAGTACCGCTTCGTCATCGACATGGCCAGCCTGGGGCAGGCCAAGCAAGCGGCCTGAGCGGCTGTTCGCGGTAGCAGTCGGCTACCGCGGGACACATCACGCGTCGTGGCGTGACCATGGAAGCCCGGGCAGAAGCATGCCCGGGCTTTTTGTTATTGGAAGCGTACCGCTTGGATCGTGACGTGCCGCGAGGGCAATGAATCCATCGCCTCCAGGCGACAGATCGCGGCATCTGAGGGACACAGTCGCCTAGGCACCGGATGATCGAGGCAGCCAATACGTAGAGCAGTGCATGGACGCAGGGCTCGCCACGCGCCTTAGGGGTGAGGCTCCGAGACGGCCGCGAATGCGGGTTGCCGCGGGCGAAGAAGATCGTAAAAAACGCCAATCCGATTCGCTACGCTACAGATAGACAGATAGACGGACAGAGGGAAAGCGCACGATTGCGCGTTGCACATCGATGGGGCCGCGGACATTCAAGCGACCGGTGCGCTATCCGCCGCTCCTACAGATATGTCCTGTCGCTGTTCAAGGCGCCATGAAGCCACTCTGTAACGGCTCACATCGTAGCGCGCCGTCTGATTGCAGCAGGACAGCGACGATCGAGATGCAATGCCGTCGTGTCCCGCACGCCGCACGCCGCACGCCGCACGCCTGACGGAGGCTACAGACGACAACGGCGCCGAAGCGCCGTTGTCATGGAGCCGGAGGATGTGGAGCCGCTTACTTGCTGCTGGCAGGCTCCGCTGCCGGCAACGACGTCGGCCTGCCCATCATCTTGTCGCGTGCGGCCTTGAACGGATTGTCCGCGTACCAGTTCGGCCAGCTGTCGCCGGCAGCCAGTTCCTTGCCAACGCCGTACACCGCCTGCAGGTCGTCCATCACACCGTCGAGCTTCCAGGTCGCCGGGTCGTACTCGTCGGCTGGCGTGTGGTAGCGCTTGGCGTACTCGGCTGCCGCACGCCGTCCTGCTTCGATGCCGCCGTCGACCAGGTCTTCGCCGCCGTCGATGTACAGCGCGGGCACGCCGGCCTTGGCGAAGTTGAAGTGATCCGAACGGAAGTAGAACCCGCTCTGCGGCGCGTCTTCGGCGTGCAGCACGCGGCCTTGCGCGGCGGCGATCGGCTTGAGCAGGTCTTCCAGCTGGGAGCTGCCGAACCCGTTGACCACCAGGTCCTTGGCGCGCCCGGCCACCGGCATCGCGTCCAGGTTGATGACGCCGGCGATCTTGTTCAGCGGAAAGGTCGGATGCGCCACGTAGTACTTGGAACCGAGCAGTCCCGATTCCTCGAGCGTCACCGCCAGGAATACCACCGAGCGCTCGGGCTTGGGCTGCTGGTGCGCGAACGCCTCGGCGATTTCCAGGATACCGGCCACGCCGGTGGCGTTGTCGACCGCGCCGTTGTAGATGTTGTCGCCGGGTTCGCCCTCGTGCTTGCCCAGGTGATCCCAGTGCGCCATGTACAGCACCGCCTCGTCGGCGCGGCTGCTGCCGGGCAGCACGCCGACCACGTTGCGCGAGGTCTTCTCGGCGATGGTGCTCTTCAGGTCCACCGAGAGCTTGGCCTTCAGCGGGATGGGCTTGAAGCCGCGCTTGCTGGCGTCCTTGTAGGCCTGCGCCAGGTCCAGGCCGGCGTCGGCGAACAGTTGCTTGGCCGCCTCGGCGGTGAGCCAGCCCTGCACCGGAATGCGCGGCTCCGGATCGTCCTTCGCCGGCAGGTCGTACTGCGCGCCTGACCAGGAGTTCTTGACCACGTCCCAGCCGTAGCTGGCGCCGGGTGTGTCGTGCACGATCAATGCGGCGGCGGCGCCCTTGCGCGCGGCTTCCTCGAACTTGTAGGTCCAGCGCCCGTAGTAGGTCATGCGCTTGCCTTCGAACAGGCTGCCATCGCCGGTGTGGAAGCCGGGGTCGTTGACGAACATCACCACGGTCTTGCCCTTCCAGTCCTGGCCGGCATAGTCGTTCCACTTCTGCTCCGGCGCGTCCACGCCGTAGCCGACGAAGACCATGTCGCTGCCATCGAGCTTGACCTCGGGCTGGCCGGTGCGCGTGCCCACCACCATGTCGGTGCCGAAGGCGAGTTGCCGCGCCGCGCCGTCGTGGGCGATGGTGAGCGTGGTGCCGGGCGCCGCGGTGGTCTCGGTCATCGCCACGTCCTGGAACCAGCTGTCACCGTTGCCCGGTTGCAGGCCGATGCGCTGCATCTGGTCGCGGATGTAGGCGACCGTCTTGTCTTCGCCAGGCGTACCCGGACCGCGACCCTCGAAGGCGTCGGAGGACAGCGTCTTGACCAGTTCGGCGAAGTCGGCCGGCGCGATCCCGTTGGAAAACGCATGCGCGGGCGCCGCAGCGGGGGCCGGCGCAGCGGCCGGCGGCGCGGCGTTTGCCACCGGGGCGGGCGCTTCGCGTTTGCACGCGGTCAACGCCGCGGCTGCGGCCAGGCACAGCACGAGCTTGCGGGACATGGGGGCTCCTGATGGCGAGGGAACCCTGGATTCTATAGGCAAGTCGCACGCGCCCGGGCGGGCGCGTCGCCGTGGCACGGCTCAGTTGTTCGGCGCGGTGTCGCCGTCGAAGGGCAGCGCGGTGGCGCCGGTGATCGGCCCGGTCTTGGCGCTGCGGTGCACGTACAGGGTGACTTCGCGTTCGAAGCGCAGCGGACCGTCGATCACCGCACGCGGGCCGATGATGACCCGCGGCTTGCGCGCCGGCTTGAACGACATGCTGAAGCTGGGCTTGTTGATCGAGATGCCGCCGCCGACATGCGAATCGTGGCCGACGGTGATGTCGCCGTTGACCGTTTCGATGCCCTTGTCCAGCTGCGTGGCGACCACGCCGATGCTGCCGTTGACGCTTTCGATGCCGCCGTCGACGCGGCCGCCGCGGTCGACGAAGATGCCGCCGTTGACGGTTTCGATGGAACCGGCGACCTGCGCGCGCTCGGCGATGGTGATGCCGCCGTTGACCGTGGACAGCCCCTTGGTCTGCGCGCCGTCGGCGACCTTGACGCTGCCGTTGACCGTTTCCACGCTGCCCACCTGGGCGCCGGACTGGACGGTGATGCTGCCGTTGACCGTTTCCAGATCGCCGTACTGCTTGCCGGCGTCGGCGGTGATGCTGCCGTTGACCTTGCTGATGCCCTCGCCCGCGAACGCCGGGCCGGCCGTCAGGGCCAGCGCCAGCATAACCGCCAGATGCATGCGTTTCATCCTTCACCTCCCGGGCGCCGGCGATGCGGCCGCAATCAATCGTGGGGCGATCACAACACGCTTCGCTACAATCCACACCTGCCTGAAGTCACTGGACCCTCGCTTGCCCGCAGCCGCTCCTGTCCCATCGCATTCCGCCGCGCCCCGCGCGGCCGGGCGGCGTGCGCCCGGGCACTGGCGCGGCCTTGTGCGCAGCCTGCTGGCGCTGACGTGGCTGCTGACCGCCGGCGTAGCCGCGGCGCAGAACCCGCGCGAGGCCGAGAAGCGCCTGGAAAAGGTGCGCAGCGAGCTGAAGAGCGTGGCCGAGGAGCGCCGGCAACTGGAAGGCAAGCGCGGCGACGCCGCACGCCAGTTGCGCGAGGCCGACGAAAAGGTCGCCGTCACCGGCCGCAGCCTGGCGCAGACGCAACAGGCGCTGCAGCGGCACCAGCAGACCCTGGCCGAGCTCGAACGCAAGCGCGATGGCCTGCGCAGTGGCTTGACGCGCCAGCGCGCCGAACTGGCGCAGCTGCTGCGCGCGGCCTATGCCATCGGCGGCAATGCGCCGCTGAAGCTGTTGCTGGCGCAGGATCGCGTGGCCGATGCCAACCGCCTGCTGGCCTATCACCGTTACCTGCAGCGCGAGCGCGCGCAGCGCATCGCGACCTTGACCCACGAGTTGCAGGCACTGGAACAGGTGCAGCGCGAGGTCGTCGAACAGAAGCAACAACTGAGCGAGGCCCAGCGCCGCCAGCAGGAACAGGCCCAGGCGCTGCAGCGCGACCGCAAGCAGCGCGCCAGCGTGGTCTCGGAACTGGACCAGCGCTACCAGGACCGCAGCGAACGCGAGAAGGCACTGGGCCAGGACGCCAAGGCGCTGGAAACGCTGCTCGCCAACCTGCGTGCCGCCGCCGCCCGCGCCGAGGCCGAGCGCCGCGCCGCGGCCAGACGCGAGGCGGCCGAGCAGGCGGCGCAGGCCAAGGCCGCGGCGAAGGCCGGGCGTGGCGGCGGCAAGATACCGCCCAAGGTGGTCGCCTCGGCGCCACCGCTGAAGGTCGGTGGCCTGGGCTGGCCGTTGTCGGGCGACCTGATCGCGCGCTACGGCGGGCGGCTGCCCGACGGGCGCACCAGCAGCGGCGTGCTGATCGCCGCGCCCGCCGGCAGCACCGTCACCGCGGTCGCCGACGGCACGGTGGTGTTCTCCGACTGGATGACCGGCTACGGCATGATCCTGATCGTGGATCACGGCAACGGCTACATGAGCCTGTACGCACACAACGACACCCTGCTGCGCGACGCCGGCGCCAAGGTCAAGCGCGGCGATGCGGTGGCCAAGGTCGGCAATTCCGGCGGCCAGGGGCGCCCGGCGCTGTACTTCGAACTGCGCCGCAACGGCCAGCCGGTGGATCCATCGTCGTGGCTGCAGCGCCGCTGAGCCACGCCGCTGCGGCGCGTTCAACGCGAATTTAGCTCGGCTTCGCGCATAATCCGGACAACCGCGCCGTGCACGGTGCGGGTCTTCCCCAATCGGAGTGCTTCATGCGCGTAGTCCTGTCCGCAGCCCTGTTGCTCGCTCTGGCGCCGCTGCCGTCGATGGCGCAACGCGCCGAGGCGCAGACGCCCACGGCCCCGGCGGCCAGCGCCGACGATCCGGATTCCACCGAATCGGCCAGTGCCAAGGTGCCGCTGGACGAGATCCGCCGCTACGTGGCGGTCTACAACGCGGTGAAGGAAGCCTACGTCGATCCGGTCGACGACAAGAAGCTGATGCAGTCCGCCATCCGTGGCCTGCTGCTGGACCTGGATCCGCACAGCACGTATTTCAGCAAGGAAGACGCCGAAGCCTTCGACGAGCAGACCAGCGGCGCCTACGACGGCATCGGCGTGGAATTGCTGCAGCTGCCGGACAACACGCTCAAGGTGGTCTCGCCGATCGACGACACGCCCGCCGCGCGCGCCGGCCTGCGCTCGGGCGACATCATCATCGCCATCGACGGCAAGCCGATCAGCGCGGTCAAGGCGATGGAGCCGCTGCGCGGCGAGTCGGGCAGCAAGGTCGTGCTGACCATCGCCCGCGACAAGGTCGCCAAGCCGTTCGACGTGACCCTGACCCGGCAGACCATCCGCGTGGCCAGCGTGCGCAGCCGCATGCTCGAGCCGGGCTACGGCTACATCCGCATCAGCACCTTCCAGGCCGACACCGGCGCCGATTTCCACAAGCAGTTGCAGCAGTTGCAGGCGCAGGCCGGCGGCAAGCTGCGCGGCCTGGTGCTGGACCTGCGCAGCAATCCCGGCGGCCTGCTGACCGCGGCGGTGCAGGTGGCCGACGACGTGCTCGACAAGGGCACCATCGTCAGCACCCGCGGACGCATCTCGGTCAGCGATTCCAAGTTCGACGCCACCCCTGGCGACCTGCTCAACGGCGCGCCGATGGTGGTGCTGGTGGATGCCGGTTCGGCCAGCGCCTCGGAAGTGCTGGCCGGTGCGCTGCGCGACAACAAGCGCGCGCGTATCGTCGGCAGCCGCACCTTCGGCAAGGGCTCGGTGCAGACCGTGCTGCCGCTGGACAACGGCGACTCGGTCAAGCTGACCACGGCGCGGTACTACACCCCCAGCGGCAAGTCGATCCAGGCCAGCGGCATCGTGCCCGACGTGGTGCTGCATCCGGAGACCAGCGCGGACGATGCCGACAAGCCGGCGGCGATCGCCGACTACAGCGAAGCGACCCTGCCGGGCCACCTGCATGGCGACGACGAGGGCGCCGAGGGCTACACCGCCGGCGACGTGCTGCCGGGCGATGGTCCGATCGCGCAGGCGCTGGCCGAACTGAAGCAGCCCGGCGCGGTGGCGCGGGCGGCCGCGGCGGCACCGGCCGGCAAGGGCAGGGCCAAGCCGGCGCACAAGCCGGCGGGCGCGGCGCCGAAGGCCGCCCCGGCGAAGCAGCCGGCGGCGGAACCGGCCAAGCCCGAGCCCACCAAGTCCGAACCTGCCAAGCCCGAGTCCGACAAGACCGGCTCCGACAAGACCGGCTCCGACAAGAACGCGCCTGCGCCGGCCTCGGGCACCTGAGCCGGCGGTGGCCCACCTCGCCATCGCGCGCGGCGTGGCCGCTGCGCGGTGGCGGCCAGCCGCTCAGTCGGCGACGGTAAGGACTTCGGGATTGGCCAGGCGCTGCGGCGTGCCGGCGGCGAAGGCCAGCACGTTGTCGAAGGCGGCGCCGAAATACAGGTCGTAGCTGTCCTGTTCGACGTAGCCCAGGTGCGGCGTCGCCAGCACCCGCGGATGCCGCAGCAGCGGATGCTGCGGATCCAGCACCGGCTCCTGTTCGAACACGTCCAGCGCTGCCTGTCCCGGGCGTCCGGCGTCCAGCGCGGCCAGCAGCGCGCCGGGCGCGATGAGTTCGGCACGGCTGGTGTTGACCAGCAGCGCATCGGGTTTCATCCGCAGCAGGTCGTCCAGTCCGATCTGGTGGCGGGTGGCTGCGACCAGGCGGCGATGCAGCGTCAGCACGTCGCTCTCGGCGAACAACGCCTCGCGGCTGGCGGCGACCGCAACGCCGTCGGCGCGCGCCTGCGCACAACTGTCCTCGCCGCCCCACACCTGCACGCGCATGCCGAAGGCACGCCCGTAGGCGGCGACGCGGCGGCCGATCTTGCCGTAGCTCCAGATGCCCAGGGTCAGCCCGTCCAGGCTGCGGCCCAGCTGCGCATCGCCGGTGGCCTGCCAGTGCCCGGCGAGCAGCGCATCGCGGTAGGCGGGCAGGCGCCGGCTGGCGGCCATCAGCAGCGCCCAGGTCAGTTCCGCCGGCGCCACCGGCGAGCCGACGCCTTCGGCCACGGCCACGCCGCGCGCGGTGCAGGCGGCCAGGTCGATGTGTTCGCCGATCCGTCCGGTCTGGCTGATCAGGCGCAGCTTCGGCAGTTGCGCCAGCAAGGCGGCGTCGATGCGGGTGCGCTCGCGGATCAGCACCAGCGCCGCGGCCTCGGCGGCGTGCCGAACGAAGGTCTCGCGGTCCGGCGCCAGCGCGGTCAGCACCTGCACGCTGTGCGCCTGCAGCCGCGCGAAGCAGGGCAGGTGGCGCACCGCATCCTGATAGTCGTCGGCGATCAGGATGCGCATCGGCTCAGCGTGGCTTGCCGGGCATCGGGAACGGCGTGACCACCTTCTCGCCGGTGGCCGCGTCGCGGATCGTCGATTGGCCCTTCTTCTCCACTTCCTCGATGCGCACGATGCTCTGCATCGGCAGGTGCAGCGTCTTGGTGGCGCCGAACTCCTCGCGCAGGCGTTCCTCGGTGGGATCGATCACCAGCCCGTCGTGCACGTCGAACACCAGCGTGCCGATCTCGGTGAAGCCCCACAGATGGCTGCTGCCGACGTGCTGGCAGTACAGCTCGTAGACCTTGCCGTGGTTGAGGAAGGTCACTTTGTACAGGTGCTTGAACATGCGCGCAGTATACGGGCGCCGTTGCCGCAGGCGGCTCAGAAGCCCTTGCGCTTGCGCAGCCGCCGCGCGATCGCCGCGCGCACGTACAGCCCGTAGACCATGCCGAAGGCGAAGCCGGCCAGGTGCGCCGACCACGCCACCATGCCGAAGGCCGGGCCGATGTAGGCGAACACCACCTGCAGCGCCGCCCAGGTGCCGATCAGCAGCGAGGCCGGGGCGCGCACGAATTCCAGGAACAGCCCCAGCGGCAGCACCACGCCGAGCTTGGCTCGCGGGAACAGCGCCAGGTAGGTGCCGATCAGCGCCGAGACCGCGCCGCTGGCGCCGATGATCACCCGGTCCGGGGTGCCGACCGCGAACACCGCTGCCAGGTTGGAGATGGCTCCGCCGCCCAGGAACAGCAGCAGGAACCGCCACGGCCCCAGCACGCGCTCGGCGGGCAGGCCGAAGATCAGCAGGAACACCAGGTTGCCGAGCAGGTGCGACCAATCGGCGTGCAGGAACAGGGCGGTGAACAGGCGCAGCACGCTGCCGTCCTGCACCGTCGCCAGCCAGTCGCGCGGGCTGCCGACCCCGGCCGAGAGTGCGCCCCAGTCCAGCCACAGGGTCGCGCGCGCCTCGTCGGGGCGGCTAATCGACCACAGGAAGGCCAGCCACATCGCCGCGAACAACAACGGTGTGGCCCAGCGCAGTGTGGTGCGTTCGCGGGAGGGGATGGAAACGAACATGCGAGGGAACGGGGGAGCCGGAGACGCCAGGGACGCCACGATAACGGCTTCATCCGGCTGAACGCACGCCGACTCCACACGAAGCTGAACGCATCATGTCGTTATTGTTTAGTTAACGGTGCGGGGTATACTCGCATACGGCGTCGTATGTCGGGAGGGGACTCCGGCGCGCATTCCTGGGCTTTTGGGGCCCCGGGCTGCGCAGGCGCGAACACAGACAATTCGTCTTCCGGAGAAAAACTAGCCATGCAAAACGCAACCCAGTTCGTCCGTTTCACCGCTCTGGCCGTCGGCATCGTCGGCGCGCTGGCCATGGGCCAGGCGCACGGCGCCGCGTTCCAGCTCAAGGAGAACAGCGCCAAGGGTCTGGGCCGCGCGTTCGCCGGCTCCGGTAGCGCCCCCGGCGATGCCTCGATCATCGCCGTGAACCCGGCCGGCATGCGCCAGCTCGACGGCAAGGTGTTCCAGGCCGACGTCAGCGCCATCCAGTTCTCGGCCAAATACCAGGGCAACGGCGGCACCTACGCCAACGGCCAGCCGATCTCCGGCGGCCGTGGCGGCGACGCCGGCATGATCGCGCCGGTCCCGGCCGCGTACTTCCACATGCCGTTCGGCGAAAACAACAACATGCACTTCGGCACCTCGCTGACCGTGCCGTTCGGCTTCAAGACCGAATACGACCGCGACTGGGTCGGCCGCTACAACGGCGTGAAGACCGAGCTGCAGGCGATCGACCTGAACTTCGCCTTCTCGTACGACGTCAACCCGTACGTGTCCTTCGGCGCGTCCGTGTTCGCCGAGCGCCTGGACATCGAACTGAGCAACGCCATCGACTTCGGCACCGTCCTGGCCTCGCGCCGCGTGCCGGGCTTCGCGCCGGGCAGCGCCGACGGTTTCTCGCGCATCAAGGGCGACAACACCGCGGTCGGCTTCACCCTGGGCGGCCTGTTCAGCGTCGACGAGCACACCCACATCGGCTTCAGCTACCGCTCGCAGGTCGAGCACAAGATCACCGACGGCGACGCCGACTTCACCGTGCCGGGCAATGCCGCCACCGTGCTGGCCTTCGCCGCGCCGGGCACCTTCGTCGACACCAAGGGCCGCGCCACGGTCAAGCTGCCGGCCAGCGCCACCGCCAGCTTCACCCACGACATCAACGAGCAGTGGACGGTGATGGCCGACGTCACCCGCACCGCCTGGAGCAAGTTCGACAAGGTCACCGTCGACTTCGCCTCCAACCAGCCCGACAGCGTGCTGGACTTCTCGTACCGCGACACCACCTTCGTGTCGCTGGGCGCCGACTACCGCATGAGCGACACGCTGACCCTGCGTGGCGGCCTGGCCTACGACCAGACCCCGACCACCGACCAGCACCGCGACGTGCGCGTGCCGGACGCGAGCCGCAAGTGGGTCTCGCTGGGTCTGACCTGGAAGCCGTCCGAGCAGACCGAGTACAGCTTCGGCTACACCCACCTGTTCACCAACGACCCGAGCATCGCCACCACCAGCGCCACCGGCAACCGCCTGGTCGGCGACTACGACGTGAGCGGCAACGTGCTGGCGGCCTCGGTCAACTACAAGTTCTGATCGCAGGCGCTTCGCAGTTCCACGAAAAAGCCCCGCTTCGGCGGGGCTTTTTTTATGCCTGTCCGCGACGCATGGCGCGCGCTGCGGCAGGCTGTGTTCGGCGCAGGTTCCCGGCGGAACGCTGCGCCGAAGCGGGCCGGTCAGTCGCCCAGGGTCAGCAGCGAGGCGTTGCCGCCGGCGGCGGTGGTGTTGACCGTCACCACCTTCTCGGTGGCGAAGCGCAGCAGGTAGTGCGGGCCGCCGGCCTTGGGGCCGGTGCCGGACAGGCCCTGGCCGCCGAACGGCTGCACGCCGACCACCGCGCCGATCTGGTTGCGGTTGACGTAGACGTTGCCCACCGCCACGCGCGAGGCGATGCGCTCGATGGTCTCGTCGATGCGCGAATGCACGCCCAGGGTCAGGCCGTAGCCGGTGGCGTTGATCTGGTCGATCACCGCGTCGAGCTGGTCGGCCTTCCAGCGGATCACGTGCAGCACCGGGCCGAAGATCTCGCGCTGCAATTGCGCCAGCGACTGCAGCTCGTAGGCGCGCGGGGCGAAGAAGCTGCCGTGCGCGGTGGCGGCGTCGGTGGCGGCCACGGCGATCGCGCGCGCTTCGCGGTCCATGCGTGCGGCGTGGTCGGTGAGGATCTGCAGCGCGTCGGCATCGATCACCGGGCCGACGTCGGTGGACAGCAGGCCGGGGTCGCCGACCTTCAGCTCGGCCATGGCGCCGGCCAGCATGGTCATCACCTTGTCGGCGATGTCGTCCTGCACGAACAGCACGCGTGCGGCCGAGCAGCGCTGGCCGGCGGAGATGAAGGCGCTGGAGATCGCGTCCTTGACCACCGCTTCCGGCAGCGACGAGGAGTCGGCGATGAAGGCGTTCTGGCCGCCGGTCTCGGCGATCAGCACGCCGATGGCGGCATCGCGCGCGGCCAGCGCGCGGTTGATCGCGCGGGCGGTGTCGGTGGAGCCGGTGAAGGCGACGCCGGCCACGCGCGGATCGCGGGTCAGCGCGGCGCCGACGGTGGCGCCGTCGCCGGGCAGGAACTGCACCACCGCCTCCGGCACGCCGGCTTCGTGCAGCAGCTTCACCGCGGCATGGCCGACCAGGTTGGTCTGCTCGGCCGGCTTGGCGATGACGCTGTTTCCGGCGGCCAGCGCCGCGGCGACCTGGCCGAGGAAGATGGCCAGCGGGAAGTTCCACGGGCTGATGCACACGAACACGCCGCGGCCGTGCAGCTGCAGTTCGTTGGATTCGCCGGTCGGCCCGGGCAGGCGCTCGGGCGCACCGAACTGCGCGCGCGCCTGGCCGGCGTAGTAGCGCAGGAAATCCACCGCCTCGCGCACTTCGGCGACGCCGTCCGGCAGGGTCTTGCCGGCTTCCTTGACGCACAGCGCCATGAACTCGGGCATGCGCGCTTCCAGCAGGTCGGCGGCGTGCTCGAGGATGGTGGCGCGGCTGGCGGCCGGGGTGCGGTTCCAGGCCGGGTAGGCGGCTGCGGCATTGCTCAGCGCCTTCTCCACGGTAGCGGCATCGGCCGGCTTCCAGTGGCCGACGATCTGGCGATGGTCTGCCGGGTTGGCGACCGGCAGGGCGTCGCCGGCGATCACCGCGCCGGGCACCAGCGGCGCGGCCTGCCAGGGCTTGAGCGCGGTGTTGAGCTGGTCGGCCAGCGCGCGCAGATCGTTGTCGTTGGCGAGGTTGGCGCCCATGGAGTTCTTCCTGTTGTGGTTCTGGCTGCGCAGCAGATCGACCGGCAGCGGAATCTTCGGATGCGGGATGGAGGCGAACGCGGACACGGCTTCGACCGGATCGCGGATCAGGTCTTCGATGGCCACGTCTTCGTCGGTGATGCGGTTGACGAAGCTGGAGTTGGCGCCGTTCTCCAGCAGGCGCCGCACCAGGTAGGGCAGCAGGTCCTCGTGCGAGCCCACCGGCGCGTACACGCGGCAGGGCACGCCGAGGCGGTCGGCGGGGATCACCTCGGCGTAGAGGTCGTCGCCCATGCCGTGCAGCTTCTGGTGTTCGTAGTCGCGGCCGCCGGCGATGGCGCGCACCGCGGCGATGGTCTGCGCGTTGTGGGTGGCGAACATCGGATACAGCGCATCGCTGTGCGCGAACAGGCGCTTGGCGCAGGCCAGGTAGGACACGTCGGTGTTCTGCTTGCGGGTGAACACCGGATAGCCCGGGTGGCCCTCGACCTGCGCGCGCTTGATCTCCGCATCCCAGTAGGCGCCCTTGACCAGGCGCACCGGGATGCGGCGGCCGACGCGGCGCGCCAGGTCGGCGAGGAAGTCGATCGTGTACGGGGTGCGCTTCTGGTACGCCTGCACCGCCAGGCCATAGCCTTCCCAGCCGTCCAGCGAGGGATCGGAGAAGGTGGCCTCGATGATGTCCAGCGACAGTTCCAGGCGGTCGGCTTCTTCGGCATCGACCGTGTAGCCGATGCCGTAGGACTTGGCCAGTTGCGCCAGTTCCAGCACGCCCGGCACCAGTTCGGCCATCACCCGCGCGCGCTTGGCGTGCTCGTAGCGCGGATACAGCGCCGAGAGCTTGATCGAGATGCTGGGCGCGGCGAACACCGCGTCCTTGCCGCCCTGCGGGCGCTGCGCGGCGAAATGCTTGCCGATGGCGTGGATCGCCTGGCGATAGGCATCGAGGTAGCGCTGCGCGTCCTTCATGGTCAGCGCGCCTTCGCCGAGCATGTCGAACGAGTAGCGGTAGTGGGCGTTGTCGCCCTTCTTCGAGCGGGTCAGCGCCTCGCCGATGGTCCGGCCCATCACGAACTGATGGCCCATGATCTTCATCGCCTGGCGCACCGCCAGGCGGATCACCGGCTCGCCGACTCGGCCGATCAGGCGCTTGAACGCGCCGGACACGTCGGCCCGGGTGAGGTCGTTGATCTGCACCAGCTTGCCGGTGAGCATCAGGCCCCAGGTCGACGCATTGACCAGGATCGAGTCGCTCTCGCCCATGTGCTTCTTCCAGTCCGCATCGCCGAGCTTGTCGCGGATCAGCTTGTCGGCGGTGTCCTGGTCGGGGATGCGCAGCAGTGCTTCGGCCACGCACATCAGCAGCACGCCTTCCTCGCTGCCGAGGTCGTACTGGCGCATGAAGGCCTCGATCGCGCCCTGGTCCTGGGCGCGGGCGCGCACCCGGGTGACCAGGTCGGCAGCCAGCGCCTGCACCCTGGCCTGGTCGGCCGCGGGCAGGCGCGCCTGCTCGAGCAGTTCGCGTACGTGTTCGGCTTCGTCCTTGAGCCAGGCGGCGGTGATCGCCGCGCGCAGGGCCTGCGGCGCGGGCGGGAGTTCGGGGGACAGCAAGGGCGAAGGAGACGCGGACGGCATCGCCGGGACAGAGCCGGCGCCAGGCAGAGCGTTCATGCGGGAAAGGCCAGGGACAGAGCCCGCTATTTTATGTCAGCGCCTGCACGCGCAGGGGGTTGCCGGCATCGCCACGGCGATGGCGGACGCGTCCAGGCTGAACGCACATCTTGTTGCGTTACAGCATTTTTTATGGTGAACGCGCGCTTGCCGCCGCGCAGGCCGGGGGCTACCATCCAGGCGTGCTCGCGGCTCGGGTACGAGCGGTTCGGAAGCGGCGGTTCGACATGATCGAAATGTTTCCGTTTTCTCCGGAGGGGTCGGGTACGCAGCTGCGGCTGCGACCGCCGCGGGCGTTGAATGCCCGGCAATTCGTTCTGTTGTTCGTCGCACTGGCCGGGGCGATGTGGGCCGTGGCTGGGCTGGGGTGGCTCGCCGGCAATGTGTTCGCGCCTGCGTTCGCCCTGTTGCACAGCATCGTGGTTGCGCTCGCGCTGCATTGGTCGTGGCGCGGCGGCGAGCGCGAAGAGGATATCCGGGTGGGTCCGGCCTGCGTGGAAGTGACCCGTCCGAATGCAGGAACGCCGGCGTTCCGCGCCCACCCGCATTGGGTGCGGTTGCGGATCGAAGGCGACGACAGGGTGGTGCTGGCATCCAGCGGCAAGCAGGTCCGGGTCGGCGAATTCCTCGGCCCCGACGAACGCCGGCAACTGGCGCAGACCCTGGAAGGCTTGCTCGCGGCCGTGACCGGCCGCAACCGATGACGCTCCAAGGGGTCTAGGCAATGAAGCAACGCGGCGGGTGGGTGCAACAGGCGGTCAGGGGCGGGATGGCGTTGGCGGCGGCGATGGCCGCACCGCTGGCGTGGGCGCAATCGGCCGATCCCAAGCCGTGGCAGCTCAACATGGGCAGGGGCGTCACCCAGAGCGCGCGCAACGCCTACGACGCGCACATGGTCGCGTTGTGGGTGTGCGTGGTCATCGGCGTGCTGGTGTTCGGCGCGATGGCCTACGCGATCTTCAAGTTCCGCAAGTCCAAGGGCGCGGTGCCGGCGCAGTTCAGCCACAACACCAAGGCCGAGATCGTGTGGACGGTGATCCCGGTGCTGATCCTGATCGTGATGGCGTGGCCGGCCACCGCCAAGCTGATCGCGATGTACGACACCCGCGATGCCGAGATGACGGTGAAGGTCACCGGCTACCAGTGGATGTGGCGCTACGAATACCTGGGCGAGAACGTGTCGTTCACCAGCCGCCTGGCGCGCAGTTCCGACCGCCTGCGGCAGAGCCATGCGGTGCCGACGCTCGAGCAAGACCCGCACTACCTGCTCGACGTGGACAACCGGCTGGTGCTGCCGGTGAACACCAAGGTGCGCTTCGTCATCACCGCCGACGACGTCATCCACGCCTGGTGGGTGCCGGCGCTGGGCTGGAAGCAGGACGCCATCCCCGGGATCATCAACGAGGCCTGGACCAGCATCGACACGCCCGGGGTGTACCGCGGCCAGTGCGCCGAACTGTGCGGCAAGGACCACGGCTTCATGCCGATCGTGGTCGAGGCGGTGAGCAAGCAGGACTTCCAGAAGTGGCTGGCATCGCGCAAGCCGGCGCCTGCCGCTGCGCCCGCGCCGGCCACGCCGGCGGCGGCCCCGGCTGCTGCGCCGGCCTCCGCCGAACCCGCTGCCGCGCCCGCCGACGCCCAGGCGCCGGCAGCGCCGCCGCAGGCGCGGCTGTCGCGTCCTCGTTCCGACTCGCACCTGACCGTGCAAGCCGCCTGATCTCCAGCATTCCTTTTCTGAGGTAGCCGCCATGGCCCATTCGGCAGTCGATCATCACGACGAGCACGGGCATCAGCAGAGCTTCGTCGAGCGTTGGTTCTTCTCGACCAACCACAAGGACATCGGCACGCTGTACCTGCTCTTCAGTTTCACCATGTTCGTCATCGGTGCGGCGATGAGCGTGGTGATCCGCGCCGAACTGGCGCAGCCGGGCCTGCAGTTCGTCAAGCCCGAGTTCTTCAACCAGATGACCACCGTGCACGCGCTGGTGATGATCTTCGGCGGGGTGATGCCGGCCTTCGTCGGCCTGGCCAACTGGATGATCCCGCTGCAGATCGGCGCGCCGGACATGGCGCTGCCGCGCATGAACAACTGGTCGTTCTGGCTGCTGCCGGTGGCCTTCACCCTGCTGCTGCTGACCCTGTTCCTGCCCGGCGGCGCGCCGGCCGGCGGCTGGACCATGTATCCGCCGCTGATGCTGCAGGGCGGCTACAACGTCGCCTTCTCGGTGTTCGCCATCCACGTCGCCGGCATCAGCTCGATCATGGGCGCGATCAACATCATCGCCACCGTGCTCAACATGCGCGCGCCCGGCATCGACCTGCTGAAGATGCCGATCTTCTGCTGGGCCTGGCTGATCACCGCGTTCCTGCTGATCGCGGTGATGCCGGTGCTGGCCGGCGCGGTGACCATGCTGCTCACCGACAAGTTCTTCGGCACCTCGTTCTTCAACGCCGCCGGCGGCGGCGACCCGGTGATGTACCAGCACATCTTCTGGTTCTTCGGGCATCCCGAGGTCTACATCATGATCCTGCCGGCGTTCGGCGTGATCAGCGAAATCATCCCGACCTTCAGCCGCAAGCCGCTGTTCGGCTACCAGGCGATGGTCTACGCGATCGCGGCGATCGCGTTCCTGAGCTTCATCGTCTGGGCGCACCACATGTTCACCGTGGGCATGCCGTTGGGTGGCGAGATCTACTTCATGTTCGCCACCATGCTGATCTCCATCCCGACCGGGGTGAAGGTGTTCAACTGGGTCAGCACCATGTGGCAGGGCTCGATGACCTTCGAGTCGCCGATGCTGTGGTCCATCGCCTTCGTCATCCTGTTCACCATCGGCGGTTTCTCCGGGCTGATGCTGGCGATCGTGCCGGCCGACTTCCAGTACCACGACACCTACTTTGTGGTCGCGCACTTCCACTACGTGCTGGTCACCGGCGCGGTGTTCGCGCTGATCGCGGCGGTGTACTACTGGTGGCCGAAGTGGACCGGGCGCATGTACAACGAAGCCTGGGCCAAGTTCCACTTCTGGTGGACGATGCTGTTCGTCAACCTGCTGTTCTTCCCGCAGCACTTCCTCGGCCTGGCCGGCATGCCGCGGCGCATCCCCGACTACAACGTCGTGTTCGCCGACTGGAACCTGGTCAGCTCGATCGGCGCGTTCGGCATGTTCGTCACTCCGTTCCTGATGGCCGGCATCCTGCTGGCGTCGCTGCGCAATGGCGCGCGCGCCGAAGCGCGTTCGTGGGAAGGCGCGCGTGGCCTGGAGTGGACGGTGCCGTCGCCGGCGCCGGCGCACACCTTCACCCTGCCGCCGGTCATCAAGCCCGGCGACCTGGCCCACGACGACATCAGCCACTGATGACCGCGCAACCGCCGCTCGACGACCTGGTCCTGCGCCGCAAGCGTGCGGCGCGCACCGCGCTGGTGGTCGGCGCGGTGGCGCTGGCGATCTACGTCGGCTTCATCCTTTCGGGGGTGCTGGGCCGATGAACGCGCCGGCGCCGCAGGTGCACAGCAGTGCCGGGCTGTTCAAGCTGGTCGGCGTGGCGCTGGCGGTGTTCGTGCTGACCTTCTCGCTGGTGCCGCTGTACCGCATCGCCTGCGAGAAGGTGTTCGGCGTGCGCCTGGAGCGCGGCCCCGGCGAAGGCCCGCAGGCCGGCAAGCCGCTGGCGGGCAAGCGCACGGTCACCGTGCAGTTCGATGGCGGGGTGAACTCCAAGCTGCCCTGGTCGTTCCATCCGGAGCAGCTGACCATGCAGGTGGTGCCGGGCGAGCTCAACGAGGCGCTGTACTACGCGCACAACGATGGCGCGCACGCCATCGTCGGCAGTGCGGTGCCGTCGGTGGCGCCGGCACGCGCGTCCGGCTACTTCACCAAGACCGAGTGCTTCTGTTTCACCGCGCAGACCCTGCAGGCCGGCGAGAAACGCGACATGCCGGTGCGCTTCATCGTCGACCCGAACCTGCCCAGCGACATCGGCACCATCACCCTGTCCTACACCTTCTACAAGAACGATGCGCTGAGCGCGGAACTGGGATCGCCGAAACTGGCCGGTTCCGCGCGCGCGGCTCCCTGACCCGACCGGAATGCCTGCCATGGCCCAGCCCAGCACCGACGCCACCGCCAACGCCTACTACGTGCCCAGCCAGAGCCGCTGGCCGTTCATCGGCTCGATCGCGATGTTCGTGACCATGATCGGCGTGGCCAGTTGGCTCAACGACGCGTCCTGGGGCAAGTGGACCTTCTTCACCGGCATCGCCATGCTGGTGGCGACGCTGTTCATGTGGTTCGGCGACGTGATCCGCGAATCGATCGCCGGGCACTACAACCGCCAGGTCGACGTGTCGTTCCGCATGGGCATGGTGTGGTTCATCTTTTCCGAGGTGATGTTCTTCGGCGCCTTCTTCGGTGCGCTGTTCTACACCCGAACCTTCATCCTGCCGTGGCTGGGCGGCGAGGGCGACGGGGTGATGACCAACGCGCTGCTGTGGGACGGCTACTCCGCCGCCTGGCCGACCAACGGCCCCGGCGGCATCGGCGGCCAGTTCCAGACCATCCCGGCCTGGGGCCTGCCGCTGATCAATACGCTGATCCTGCTCAGCTCCGGCGTGACCCTGACCATCGCCCACCACGCGCTCAAGGCCGGCCAGCGCACCCGGCTGATGGTGTTCCAGGCGCTGACCGTCGCGCTGGGCTGCACCTTCCTGTACTTCCAGGCCGAGGAGTACATGCATGCCTACAAGGAGCTCAACCTGACCCTGGGCTCGGGCATCTACGGCTCGACCTTCTTCATGCTCACCGGCTTCCACGGCGCGCACGTGCTGCTGGGCACGATCATGCTGCTGGTGATGCTGCTGCGGATCAGCCGTGGACACTTCAGCCGCGACAACCACTTCGCCTTCGAAGCGGCGGCGTGGTACTGGCACTTCGTCGACGTGGTGTGGCTGGCGCTGTTCCTGTTCGTCTATGTGCTTTGACGGCGGGGATTGGGGAGTCGGGAGTGGGGATTCGTTGGGTTCCGCGCGTGCCGGCGTCCCTGGCTGCGGCGTATCGTAGATACCGTCTTACCCCCTAGCAGGCAAGGCCTCTTTTCGGGTCGAACGCAGTGCCCGATTTGAGAACGCCGT
>NZ_JAQJCQ010000028.1:0-17418 GCF_038442435.1 Xanthomonas protegens
GGAGTGGTAGTTCAGTCGGTTAGAATGCTGGCCTGTCACGCCGGAGGTCGCGGGTTCGAGTCCCGTCCACTCCGCCATTTGTACGCGAAACCCCCGAGCGATCGGGGGTTTCTTTTTTTCCGCCGTGCGCTGGTTTTGGTCCTCGATGCGCTCCGGATTCGCCGCCTTGACGCATGGGCGGCGCGGGTTGCCGGGCCGCCGGTTCTGCCGCAAGGCGTGAAGCGGGTTAAACTGCGCGGCTCGCCAATAGGCCGTCGGTTCCCAATGCTGCAGAAACTTCGCGAAAAGACCTCGGGCTGGATCGCCACCGCGATCATCGGTCTGTTGATGATTCCGTTCCTGTTCGTCATCGACAACAGCTACCTCGGTGGCGTCGGTGCCAACAACGTCGCCAAGGTGCAGGCACCGCCGTCGTGGTGGTCGTCGGCACCGTCGTGGTGGCCGGTGTCGCTGCTGTGGCAGCATCACGAAGTGAGCACGGAGCAGTTCCGTACCCGCTTCGAGCAGGCGCGCATCCAGGCGCGCGAACAGCAGGGCGAGGATTTCGATCCGCGCGCGTTCGAAAGCATCGACAACAAGCGCAAGCTGCTCGATCAGCTGATCGACGAACAGGTGGCGAAGCTGTCGGCCGAACGCGCCGGCGTGGTCATCGGCGATGCCGCGGTGCGCGATTACATCAGCTCCATGCCCGCGTTCCAGAACGACGGCAAGTTCGATCCGGAGCGTTACCGCCTTGCGCTGGCCTCGGGCACGCCGCCGCGTACGCCGACCATGTTCCAGCAACTGGTGCGCGATGCGCTGCAGCAGTCGGTGATTCCTTCCGGCATCGCGGAATCGGCGTTCGCCACCAAGCCGGAGACCGAGCGCCTGCTGAAGATGCTGGGCGAGACCCGCGACGTGGAGATGGCGCTGTTGCCGGAAATGCCGGCCGACACCGCGCCGGTCAGCGACGCGCAGGTGCAGCAGTGGTACGACTCGCACAAGTCGGACTTCAAGCAGCCGGAAACCGTCACGATCGAGTACGTCGACCTCAATGCGGCCAGCCTGCCGCCGGTCAAGCCGGCCGACGAGGCGACGCTGCGCAAGCGCTACGACGACGAGAAGGCGCGCTTCGTCGAGCCCGATCAGCGGCTGGCTTCGCACATCCTGATCAGCGCCGGCAAGGACGCGGCCTCGCAGAAGGCGGCCGAGGCCAAGGCGGCCAAGCTGGCGGCCGAAGCCAAGCAGCCCGGCGCCGACTTCGCTGCGCTGGCCCGCGCCAACTCCGATGATCCCGGTTCCAAGAACGCCGGCGGCGATCTGGGCTGGGTGGAGAAGGGCGTGATGGTGAAGCCGTTCGAGGACGCGCTGTTCGCGATGAAGCCCGGCGAGATCGTCGGCCCGATCAAGAGCGAGTTCGGCTATCACGTGATCCAGCTGCGCCAGGTCAAGGGCGGCGAAGGCAAGTCGTTCGAGCAGGTGCGCGACCAGCTCGCCAGCGAGCAGTTGAAGGCCGACAGCGAGAAGGCCTTCAGCGAGTTGAGCGGCAAGCTGGTGGATCTGGTCTACAAGAATCCGACCGCGCTGGCGTCGGCGGCGAAGGAAGTTGGCCTGCCGGTGCAGACGCTGGGGCCGTTCTCGCGCGCCACCGCCAGTGGCATCGCCGCACAGCCGGCGGTGCTGCGCGCCGCGTTCTCCGACACCCTGGTGCAGGACGGCACGGTCAGCGACCCGATTAACCTGGGGCCGAACCACAGCGTGCTGATCCGCGTGACCCAGCACCAGCCGGAGCAGATCCAGCCGCTGGCCAAGGTGCACGAGCAGGTCGTGGCCGCAGTGCATGCCGACCGCACCGCCAAGGCGGCCGCTGCCAAGGCCGATGCGCTGTTGGAGCGTTTGCGCAAGGGCGAGACCCTGCAGGCCCTGGCCGGCCCGGAAAAGCTGCAGATCAACCCGATGCCGGGTCTGCCGCGCAACGTGCCGATGCCGAGCGCGCAGGCCAGCCAGGCGATCTTCAGCGCGCCGCAGCCGGCCGACGGCAAGCCGTCGGTGGGCAAGGTCGAGCTGCCTGCGGCGCCGGGTACCGTGGGCAAGCGCTATGCGCTGTTTGCGGTCACCAAGGTGACGCCGGGCGACCTGAGCAAGGTGCCGGCCGAGCAGCAGACGATGTTCCAGCAGCAGCTGGCGCGGATCGAGGGCGAGGCCGATGCCAAGGCCTACGTCGATGCGATGCGCAAGCACTTCAAGATCAGCGTGCAGGAATCGCAGCTGTAACCGCTGCTTCGACAGCGCAAAGCGGCACGCAACAGGCCCGGCATTGCCGGGCCTGTTGCGTTTCAGGGGCATCGACGTGTGCGTGGCTGATCGACGTGCGCGCGTCGCCGTGGGGAGAGGCGCGGCAAGTGCAGGCATGCGCTTGTGGTCGCCGGCAGGCTTGGTGGTGGCGAAGGGGTGGCAAGCGCGTCACGCCGTCGCCTTCGCCTGGCACGAGGCGCTGTGCGCGGTTGCGATCGAGGCATCACTGCTGCCGTAGCCGCGCGTCGCACGTGCTCCACATGCTGGTCCACATGTTGTGTAACGCCGTCGGCACCACCGGCATTGCGCGCCGGGCCAGAATCTTGTTCACGCCGGATTAGGGGCAATGCACGCGGTTGTCGTCGGTGCTGGATGCCGTGATAGGCCTGCCTTGCAGGCGCTCATGCTGGCCGTGGGCGCGGGGAAACGGGTGGTCATCCCCGCGCGTGGCTGCACATCCGCGGACGTTGCAGCATGGATCGGACCTCGTCCCGCCGCGGCGGGAGCGCGATCAGTCCTCGTAGCTCAGCACCATGCCGGGGCGCAGCACGCTGCGCGCGGACAGGCCGTTCTTCATCAGAAGTGCCTGCACGGTGATGCCGTAGCGCTTGGCGATGTTCCAGGCGGTGTCGCCGTCGCGCACGGTGTGGGTGTGGCGGGAGCGTGCGCCGGCGCGTGCGGCACGGTTCGGCGCGGGAGTGTCGTCGGCGCTGGCCACGGTGGCGACGACCGGGGCGTCGTCCTGCGCCGGCGGCGCGGTGTCCTGGGCCAGTACGGGGCCGCCCAGACTGCGCGGCGCCAGCACCGGCAGCGCCCGCTTGGTGCTGCGGCCACTGCCCAGGGCCGGGTTCAGTCGCGCGAGCTGATTGCCCTGCAGCGCCTGGCGCCGTGCCCATTCGTCCAGTGCCATGCCGGCGGGCAGGGTCTGCGCCTGCAGGATCGGCACGTCGCGGTCCAGCGAGGCCATCCATTCGTCGCGGGTCTGCGCCTGTTCCAGCACGCAGGCCAGCGCATGCAGTTTCTCGACGTAGGCGTAGGTGACCGAGGACAGCCCGGGCAGCTTGTCCGGCTGCGCGTTCTGCGCGTTCATGCCGGCGCGGCGCATCGACTGCAGCACGCGGTACTCGCCGGCGTTGTAGGCCATGATCGCCAGGCGCCAGTCGCCGCCGAACATGCCGTGCAGGGTCTTCAGATAGCGCACCGCGGCGCGGGTGGAGTCCACCGCGGACAGGCGCCCGTCGTAGCCGTTCTCCAGGGGGACATCGTGGTTGCGCGCGGTACCGGGGATGAACTGCCACAGGCCTGCGGGGCCGCTGCTGTTGCGCGCCGCCGGGCGGTAGCCGCTCTCCACGAACGGGATCAGCGCGAATTCGGTCGGCAGGTTGGCCGCACGCAGTTCGTCGACCACGTAGCCGAACAGCGGCAGCACGTCCTCGTCCTCGTCGGCCAGGCGCGACGGGGCGCGCGAGAACTGCTGCTGCCAGCGCGCATCGGTGGCGCCGGCGTCGCAGCGCGCATCGGCCAGGCCGTCGCGGAAGCGGGCGAGGATGTCGTGCCCGTTACGGGTGGTCGGCGGCGGCAGTGCCGCCGCGTCCGTCGGCAGGCCGTTCAGGCCAGCCACGGTCTGTTCCAGTGCCGCCGCAAGCGGGGTTGAGGCCGCCGCGGGGGGCGCCGCCGACGCTATCGCCAGCGTCAGCGCCGCCGTCAACGCCAGCGCCCTCATGCGCGGAAATCGTCTTTCCAGCGCCTCAATTCGGCGAAGACTTCCACTTCGTCGGACACCCCCCGGCCGAGCCGGGCGCCGATCGCCTGCTGGATGGCCGCCGAAGCGGTGCGCAGGAACGGATTGGTCGCCAGTTCGCTGGCGAGGGTGACGGGAACGGTGGGGCGGGCAGCGTGACGCATGGCCTGGGCTTCCTGATGGCGCTGCCGCAGGGCAGCGTTGGTGGGATCGACCGTGACGGCGAATGCCGCATTGGCCAAGGTGTATTCGTGTCCGCAGCAGACCAGCGTCTGCCCCGGGAGGGCGGACAGGCGCTGCAGCGAACCCAACATCTGGGAGGGCGTACCTTCGAACATGCGCCCACAGCCCAGGCTGAACAGCGTATCGCCGCTGAACAGGTGGCCCTCGCCGACGTAGGCCAGGTGTGAGCGGGTATGGCCGGGGACGGCCAGGGTATCGAACTGCCAGTCCAGCACCTTCACGACGTCGCCATCGCCGACCCGCTCGCACGCGAATCCGGCAATGCGCGGGTCGTCCGGCGCATACACCGGCAGATCCGGCCAGCGTTCGCGCAAGGCGGCGACGCCACCGATATGGTCGTCGTGGTGATGGGTGAGCAGGATGGCGGCGGGCTGTAGCCCTTGTGCCGCAGCCTCCAGCACCGGCTCGGCCTGGCCGGGGTCGACCAGCAACGCACGCCCGTCATCCGTGGCGATCGCCCAGATGTAGTTATCCTGGAATGCGGGCAGGGCGATCAGTCGCATAGAATTGCACCATGCCTGCCGTGTCGCTCCCTCGTCAAGCCAACGTCTCATCCTGGTTTGATACTGCCGGGGCGCAGGCGCTGCTGCAGGCCGAGCAGCCGCTGATCCTCGACGCCCTGCTCAAGCGCCCCGCGCAGCCCTGGCTGTGGCTGGCGCCGGTGCCGCTACCGCCCCCCGGGCGCGAGCTGCCGGGGCGGGGCGTGCGCCTGCACCGCAGCGCCTGCGGCTACGCTGGCGACCTGGTGTGCACGCTGCCACTGCCGCTGCCGTCGGAAAGCGTCAACGCGATCGTCCTGCAGCACGTGCTCGCCGCCGATGCCGCGGCGTTGCTGGAGGAATGCGAGCGCACCCTGATGCCGGGCGGGCGGCTGTGGCTGTTCGCGCTCAATGCGGTGAGCCCGTACCGCCTGCGCTGGCGCCGCCAGGGCCTAGTGGCGCGTCCGCCGGGCAGCTGGCGCGGCCTGCTGGAACAGGTCGGCCTGCCGTGCGTGGAGCAACTGCGCTATCTCGGGCCGGTGTGGCCGACCCGCGGCGGCGTCGGCCCGGCCACCTCCACCGCGCCGCTGCGCGCGGTCTGCCTGCTGCAGGCGGAAAAACGCACCGCCGCCGGCATCGGCCCCATTCCGCTGCGCGCGCCGGTCCGCTGGCGCGGCTCGGTCGCTTCCATCTGAACACGGAGTTTCATGAAGACTGTCGACATCCATACCGATGGCGCCTGCCTCGGCAATCCCGGCCCCGGCGGCTGGGCCGCGCTGCTGCGCTACAAGGGACTGGAGCGCGAGGTGGCCGGCGCCGAGGCGCACACCACCAACAACCGCATGGAGCTGATGGCCGCGATCATGGCGCTGGAGACGCTCAACGAGCCGTGCCAGATCGTGCTGCACACCGACTCGCAGTACGTGCGCCAGGGCATCACCGAATGGATGCCGGGCTGGGTGCGCCGGCAGTGGAAGACCGCCGGCGGCGATCCGGTCAAGAACCGCGACCTGTGGGAACGGCTGCATGCGGCCGCGCAGCGGCATACGATCGACTGGCGCTGGGTCAAGGGCCATAACGGCGATCCGGACAACGAGCGGGTCGACCAGCTGGCGCGCAACCAGGCCCTGCACGTGCGCGCCGGCGGCGCCGCGGTCGCGACCTGATCTTGTCTTCCTTTTCCGCTGCGAGTCCCATGCGTCAGATCATCCTCGATACCGAAACCACCGGCCTGGAATGGAAGAAGGGCAACCGCGTCGTCGAAATCGGCGCGGTGGAGCTGCTCGAACGCCGCCCCAGCGGGCGCAACTTCCACCGCTACCTGCGCCCGGACTGCGATTTCGAACCGGGCGCGCAGGAAGTCACCGGCCTGACCCTGGACTTTCTCGCCGACAAGCCGGAATTCCACGAGGTGGTCGACGAATTCCTGGAGTTCATCGACGGCGCCGAACTGATCATCCACAACGCCTCGTTCGATCTGGGCTTCCTGGACTACGAACTGTCGCGGCTGGGTGAGTCCTACGGCCGCATTCTCGACCGCGCCACGGTGATCGACACCCTGCTGCTGGCGCGCGAGCGCTTCCCCGGCCAGCGCAATTCGCTGGACGCGCTGTGCAAGCGACTGGGCGTGGACAACTCGCACCGGCAACTGCACGGCGCGCTGCTCGATGCGCAGATCCTCAGCGACGTGTACATCGCGCTGACCTCCGGTCAGGAGGAGATCGGTTTCGCTCTGGCCGAGGACGGCGCCGGGCATGCGGCCGCGCAGGGGCCGGCGTTCGACATGACGATGCTGCTGCCGCGGCCGCGGGTGTTGCCGACCGCG
Organism: Xanthomonas protegens; assembly: GCF_038442435.1. NCBI lineage: Bacteria > Pseudomonadati > Pseudomonadota > Gammaproteobacteria > Lysobacterales > Lysobacteraceae > Xanthomonas > Xanthomonas protegens. Next base: position 6,563 of record NZ_JAQJCQ010000028.1, read on the forward strand.
TCGGAGCTGGAAGCGCACCACGCGCGGCTGGAGAAGCTGCGCAAGAAGGCCGGCCGCGCGCTGTGGGACGACGCCGAACCGGTCGCGGCGGAAGCGGTGGCCGGCTGAGGGGCGCCTCGAAAGACGATGGGGCCTATGTCGTAGGAGCGGCTTCAGCCGCGATGGGGCTTTACCGGGAACGCCCCATCGCGGCTGAAGCCGCTCCTACAGGGCAGCCTGGCCGGCTTGAGCGTGAAGAATGCAAGTGCGCGGCGGTGCCCTGAAGTGGTTTGCGCGGACGGGAACGGCGCCAGCGCCGCACCGTCCTCAGTGGCAGCGCACCAGGATCGCGGTGATGTTGTCCGAGCCGCCTTCGTCGAGCGCGGCGGCGACCAGCATGTCCACGCATTCCTGCGCGCTGCAATCGTCGTGGCCCAGCGCGTTGGCCAGGCCGGCATCGTCCACTTCCTCGGTGAGCCCGTCGCTGCACAGCAGCAGGCGCATGCCCGGGCGCAGCTCGCCGGTCATCGTCGCCACGTTCAGGTGCTGCGGATCGGTGACGCCCAGCGCCTGGGTGACCACGTTGCGGTGCGGATGCGCGCGCGCCTGCTCGGCGGTGAGCGCGCCCTGCGCGATCAGTTCCTGCACATAGCTGTGGTCCTGGCTGAGCTGGGCCAGCTTGCCGTCGCGCCACAGATAGGCGCGGCTGTCGCCGACCCAGGCCACCTCGAAGCGGTTGCCCTGCACCCGCGCCGCCACCACCGTGGTGCCCATCGGCAGGGTGTCGTTGCGGCGCTGCGAGGCGCGGATGATCTCCTCGTCGGCGATGCGGATGGCCTGCGCCAGCGCGGTGCCGCCGCGCACTTCGCGCACGATGGCCTCGCGCGCCAGGGCGCTGGCGACCTCGCCGCAGGCGTGGCCGCCCATGCCGTCTGCCACCAGCCACAGCCCCAGTTCGTGGTCGCCGTAGTAGGTGTCCTCGTTGAGGTCGCGGCGCAGGCCGACGTGGGTGAGGTGTCCGAATTCGATCATTGCGCGCCTGCGGCCGGCCGGTGTTTTCTGGGGTCGATGGGCATCATCGCGGTCGCGCGCGGATCAGGCAATCGCCGCGCGCGGCACGCAGCAGGCGGGGTTCATCGCCCCACGCCGCCGGGGCGCTTGCGGGGCCTCCGCGCCAGGCCGCTTGTCCGCGCGCGGCGGGGACCGTATGATGCACGCCCCCGGTCCGCCGGGGACCACCCGGGAAGGTGGCAGAGTGGTTGAATGTACCTGACTCGAAATCAGGCAGGCGTTTATAGCGCCTCGGGGGTTCGAATCCCCCCCTTCCCGCCAGTTTCATCGCGCGTGCACCCTCCAGCGGTCGCAGAGTGTGATCGGTGCAGGAGTGGGGGGGAGAAGCCCCGCGGGTTCGACCCATCGGCGACAGCCGATGCGCACGGCGCAGCCGCCCGCAGGGCGAGGTGCAGCATGCACCGAGTGCATCCCCCCCCCCCTTCCCGCCAGTTTCGCATCAGGCCCCGTCAGGGGCCTTTTGTTTTTGGGTGGCCGCGACGCCGTGCCGACGTCGCCTTAAGGCCTGGCCGCTACACTTCCTTCCGACTTCTGCTTGTGGTGTCTTCCATGTCCGAAATCCTGGTGCCCGTGTCCTTCGGCGAATTGCTCGACAAGATCGCCATCCTGCAGATCAAGTCCGAGCGCATCGAAGATCCGGGCAAGCTGGCCAATGTGCGTGCCGAACTGTCGGCGCTGGAAAAGACCTGGATGGCGCATCCGGCCGCCGGCGGCGACGTGGCGCGCCTGCGCGCGGACCTGAAGGCGGTCAACGAGCGCCTGTGGGTGATCGAGGACGAGATCCGGATCAAGGAGAAGGCGCAGGCCTTCGACGAGGAGTTCATCAAGCTGGCGCGCAGCGTGTACTACGAAAACGACGAGCGCGCGCGGCTCAAGAAAGAGATCAACCTGGCCCTGGGCTCCAGCTACGTGGAAGAAAAGTCCTATCAGGACTACCGCAACGCCTCAGCGTGAGGGCAGAGTTCCGGGAGGCGTTGCCGTCTCCCGGAACGCGCCGCACCTCAGTCGCGTGCGACCACCAGGCCAGTCAGGCGTCGCACCAGCGGCAGCACCAGCAGCAGGGTGGGGAAGGCCACCAGCCAGGACAGCGCCCAGGCACCGAGCCAGAGCGTGCCGACGCCGGGGGCCAGCCCGACGCTGCGCAGGGTGCTGATCATCGAGACGATGCAGGTCATCAGCACCGACAGCAGCAGCGGGGTCACCCAGGCGGCATGGCGCGGGGACAGCTTGCGGGAAAACAGCGGGGAACGTGACATTGCGGACTCTCCGTAAGCCGGTCGATCGAAGGCGCCACCCGCCAGCGGCCTGCCAGGCCCGGACGGGAAACAGCCCCGGACGGATCCGGCGCAGTTGGCGCGTTGATTGACGTAAACGCTTACGGCGGCTCCTGCGGGCCGGGTCGGCGGCAGGACGCGCGGCGATGGTAGAGCGGCGCCGCGCGCGCCGCAACCGGGCTCAGTGGCCGTGGTCGGCGCGATAGCGCTCGAATGCGGCGATCGCATCGTCCACCGCGATGAGTTCCATCACCCCGTCGAACTCGATCTTGCTGCCCCACTTCAACTGCGCGGCCGGCTTGCCCAGGTACTTGCGCGCGGCGTCGTCGTACTTGTCCACGCAGTAGCGGATGTCCGAATACGGGCCGCTGCGGCGCGGGTTGCTGGCCGCATGCAGGCCCAGCACCTTGGTGCCCATCGCGTTGGCGATGTGCATGGGTCCAGAGTCCGGAGTCAGCACCAGCGCCGCGCGCTGCAGCAGCGCCGGCAGTTGTTTGAGCGTGTCGCGGCCGACCAGGTCGAGCACCGGCGTGCGCGCCGCCGCGACGATGGCGTCGGCGGTGCTGCGCTCGAGGTCGCTGCGGCCGCCGCACAGCACCACCCGCCAGCCTTGCGCGGCGGCATGGTCGGCCACCGCGGCGTAGCGCTCGGCATACCAGTTGCGGCGCTGGTGGCTGGAGCAGGGCGAGATCAGCAGCGCCGGGCGGCCGTCGTCGGGCCATTGCGCGCGTGCCCAGGCATGGGCGTCCTCCGGCACCGGCAGGTCCCAGCGCACCTCGGTCTGGCGCAGCCCCAGCGGCTCGCAGAAGCTGCCGATCGCCTCCAGCACGTGGATGCCGGGGCGGTCGGGGATGCGCTCGTTGACGAACAGACCGTGCAGATCCTTGGAGCGGCTGCGGTCGTAGCCGATACGGCGGCGCGCCGGCACGAACGCCGACAGCACGTTGGCGCGCAACGCCACCTGCATCTGCAGCAGCGCGTCGAAGCCCTGCGCCGGCAGGGCGCGGCGCAGGGCGCGCATGCCGGCCAGACCACTGCGCTTGTCGTAGGGGTGGAAGACCACGCCCGGCAGGCCATCCAGCAGCTTGTGCCCGGCCTTGTCGATGATCCAGTGCAACGCCGGTGCCTGCGGCCAGGCGCGCTGCAGGGTCCGCACCAGCGGCACCACGTGGGTCACGTCCCCCAGCGCCGACAGGCGCAACAGGCACAGCGAAGGGAGCGTTGCCGGCATGGTGTTGTTAGACTCGCTGGATGGTTGCATTCGACGCCACCGAAGCACTGACGCCGTACCGCGAGGGCCGCGGATACGGGGCCATTCTGTTCGACCGCGAACGGCTGCGGCAAGCCGAACCGGCGCTGTTCTCCGCCGCCGCCTGGGGCGAACGCGCACGCCCGGTGGATGCCGGCGGCCGTGGCGGCGCCTGGTTCGTCGATGCCCCGTTCGGCAGTTGCGTGCTGCGCCAGTACCGCCGCGGTGGGCTGGTCGCCAAGCTGGTCCGCGACCGCTACCTGTGGACCGGCGCCGACCGCACCCGCAGCTTCGCCGAGTTCCGGCTGATGCGCGCGCTGATCGCGCGCAAGCTGCCGGTGCCGCGGCCATTGGCGGCCTGCTATCTGCGCCAGGGGCTGCGCTACCGCGCGGCGATCCTGATGGAGCGGCTGGAGGGCGTGCGCTCGCTGGCCGAGCGCGCACATCTGGCCGGTCGCGGCGCGCCGTGGGAGGAGGCGGGGCGGCTGATCGCGCGCTTCCATCGCGCCGGGCTCGACCACGCCGACCTCAATGCGCAGAACATCCTGTTCGATGGCAACGGCCGCGGCTGGCTGATCGACTTCGACCGCGGCGTGCTGCGCATTCCCGCCACCCGCTGGCGCGAGCGCAACCTCAAGCGGCTGCGCCGTTCGCTGCTGAAACTGCGCGGCGAGCGCAGCGTCGATGCGGTGGAGAAGGACTACGCGCGCCTGCGCCGCGCCTACGACCTGGCCTGGGAGCGCGGCTGCTGATGACGGACTGGGCGCTGCGTTTCCAGGGCGTGGGCAATGCCTCGGCGGTGTCGCTTGGCTCGCCGATGGCCACCATCGAGCGCGATGGCCGGCCATGGCTGACCATCGACTGCGGCGGCGAGGGGCTGACCGCCTATCAGGCGCACTACGGCGCAATGCCGCAGGCGCTGTTCGTCACCCATGTGCATCTGGACCACGTCGCCGGCTTCGAGCGGCTGTTCGTGGACAGCTATTTTTCCGAGCGCCGCGGCAAGCCGCGGTTGTACGTGCCGGCCACGGTACTGCCGCTGCTGCATCGCCGCGTGGCCGATTATCCGAACGTGCTGGCCGAGGGCGGCGCCAACTTCTGGGATGCGTTCCAGCTGATCGCGGTGGGCGATGCGTTCTGGCACGAGGGCGTGCGCCTGGAGGTGTTTCCGGTGCGTCACCACTGGCCGGAGACGGCCTACGGCCTGCGCCTGCAGGGCGCGCTGGTGTGGAGCGGGGACACCCGGCCGATCCCGGAAATGCTGAACCGGTATGCCGACGACGGCGAACTGGTGGCCCACGACTGCGGTCTTCACGGCAACCCGTCGCATACTGGCGTGGACGACCTGGAGCGGGAGTACCCCGCAGAGCTGCTGCAACGAATCATGCTCTACCACTACGCCAGCGCCGAGGATGCCGAGGCCCTGCGCGCCCGCGGCCACCGCGTGGCGCGCCCGGGCGAATGCGTGACGCTGGCCGCGCCGCGCGCGCCGCAGGTGCCGGCGGGATGAACGCGCTGCCGCGCCCGCCGCTCGCGTCGACGACGCCGGCGGACCGGCGCGGGCGGCCGTTGCGCGACCTGCGCCTGTCGGTGATCGAGGCCTGCAACTTCCGCTGCGGCTACTGCATGCCGGCCGACAAGGTGCCGGACGACTACGGCTTCGACGCCGCATCGCGGCTGTCGTTCGCGCAACTGGAGACCCTGGCCCGCGCCTTCGTGCGCAACGGCGTCAACAAGCTGCGCCTGACCGGCGGCGAACCGCTGCTGCGCCGCGATCTGCCCGAACTGGTGCGGCGGCTGGCGCGCATTCCCGGTGTGGACGATCTGGCCATGACCACCAACGGGGCGCTGCTGGCGCGGCACGCGCAGGCCTTGCGCGAGGCCGGCCTGCGTCGGGTCACGGTCAGCCTGGATGCGATCGAGCCGGCGGTGTTCCGGAAGCTGTCCGGCGACCGCGGCGAGATCGCGCAGGTGCTGGAGGGCATCGACGCGGCGGTCGCGGCCGGGCTGGGGCCGGTCAAGCTCAACTGCGTGGTCCAGCGCGGCATCAACGACGACCAGGTGCTGCCGTTGCTGGCGCATTTCCGCGGCAGCGGCCATGTGCTGCGCTTCATCGAATACATGGACGTCGGTACCTGCAACGCCTGGCGCCGCGAGCGGGTGGTGCCGGCCGCCGAACTGCGCGACCGCATCGCCGCGCGCTGGCCGCTGCAGGCGCTGGCGCCGCACTACCCGGGCGAGGTCGCCGCGCGCTACGCCTTCGCCGACGGCGGCGGCGAGATCGGCTTCGTCACCTCGGTCAGTACGCCGTTCTGCGGCGATTGCCACCGCGCCCGCGTGTCCGCCGATGGCCATCTCTACACCTGCCTGTTCGCGGGCGAGGGCACTGATTTGCGGCCGGCGCTGGCGGGTGGCGAGGAGGCGCTGGCCGAGCGCGTACGTGCGCTGTGGGAGCGCCGCGACGATCGCTACAGCGAACTGCGCGGCGCGGCGACCGCCACGCGCGGCAAGCACGTCGAAATGTTCCTGATCGGCGGTTGAGCGATGGACGCCGCCGTGCAACGCGCGCTGGTCGCGCTGGAACTGGAATTGCTGGAACCGGCGGTGCGGGCCTCGGCGGCGCGTGTGGCCGAACTGCTCGACGATGCCTTCGTCGAGTTCGGCGCCTCCGGCCGTCGCTTCGACAAGCCGGCGGTGCTGCAGGCCTTGCCGGCCGAGTCGGGTGACTTCCGCTACCGCACCTTCGACATCGACGCGCAACTGCTGGCTCCCGAGCTGGCGCAACTGCGCTATCGCAGCGAGCGCAGCGGCGGTGGCGAACCGCCGCGACAGGCACTGCGCAGTTCGCTTTGGCGGTATCGCGACGGCCAATGGCGCATGCTGTTCCACCAAGGCACGCCGATCTCCGGCGGCGCTTGAAGATCGCGCCGTGGGAGCGGCAGCGCAATCCATGACCAAGAAGACCTCCGCCACGTCCGCGCGCGCCGCCGCGCCGGCGCTGACCCATCTGGACCCGCAGGGATTGCCGACCATGGTCGACGTCTCCGCCAAGGCCGCTACCGCACGCGTGGCGGTGGCGCAGGCGCAGGTGCGTTTTCCCGCCGCCGTGGCCGCGCAGTTGCGCGCCGATGCGTTGCGCAGCGCCAAGGGCGGCATCGTCGACACCGCGGTGATCGCCGGCACCATGGCGGTCAAGCGCACCCACGAACTAATTCCGTTCTGCCATCCGCTGCCGATCGACGGCTGCCGCTTCGCCATCGACTGGCGCTCGCCGCAGGTGCTGGGCATCGAATGCACGGTGCGCACCGTGCACCGCACCGGCGTGGAGATGGAGGCCCTGACCGGCGCCAGCGTCGCCGCGCTGACCGTCTACGACATGTGCAAGGCCTTGACCCATGCGATGACCATCGGCCCGGTGCGGCTGGTCGGCAAGCGTGGCGGCAAGCGCGACGTCGGGAGCGTGGCATGAGCGCCGAGGTGACCGTGCTGTACTTCGCCAGCCTGCGCGAGGCCGCGGGCCTGGATCGCGAGCAGGTGCGCACCGATGCGCCCGATCTGCGTGCTCTGTACGCCGAACTCGATGCCCGCCATGGCCTGCGCTGGCCGCTGGAGCGGTTGCGGGTGGCGGTGGATGGCGCCTTCGTCGGCTGGGACGAGGCGGTGCGCGACGGCAGCGAAGTGGTGTTCATTCCGCCGGTTTCGGGAGGCTGAGCCATGTCCACCGAACCGCGTTTCCGGCTGGCCGACCGACCGCTCGACATCGCCACACTGCGCGCCCCGCTGGCGCATGCCCAGGCCGGCGCCTACGCCAGCTTCGAAGGCTGGGTGCGCGACCACAACGACGGCCGCGCAGTCGACGGCCTGCACTACGAGGCCTACGCCGCGCTGGCCGAGGCCGAAGGCCAACGCATCGTCGACGAGGCCCTGGCTCGCTTCGCCATCCTCGACCTGCGCTGCGTGCACCGCGTCGGCGAACTGGCGATCGGCGACCTGGCGGTGTGGGTCGGCGTGGTGGCTGCGCACCGTGGCGCCGCGTTCGACGCCTGCCGCTACGTCATCGACGAGGTCAAGGCACGGGTGCCGATCTGGAAGCGCGAACGCTATCGCGACGGCGATGCGGGCTGGCTGCATCCGGAGGCGCAGGCGCCTTCGCGCGGATAGCAGCGCGCGCTTTGCGTTGATCGCTGTCTTCGTAGAGGAGGGTGGTAACCCCGCCGGCTGACCGCGCCAGGCATAGCCTGCCGCCGTCCGGATTTCTGTGCCGTCGCCACGGCCGGAACGAATGACGCGCCGGGATGGCGGTTGCTTTCTGCAGGCGCAGCCGTGGCACACAATCAAGGCTGATCGCTCGTCGTCGTAGAGGGGTGGTAACCCCGCCGGCTGACCTCGGCGCCCGCGTCGATCGATACCGTTGCTGCCTTCCGGCCCTGGCGGGGTTTTCGACCTAGCGTCGCGAGGGGCCGACGGGGCCACCATAGAGACGAAACCGCGCCAGTGGCGCGGTCTTTCCCTTTGAGTCTTACGCCAACGGCGAAGCAACTCTGCGAGGGAAGCGCATTCGAATCTGGCGGAGAGAGGGGGATTCGAACCCCCGAAGCGCGGTTTAGACGCTTACACACTTTCCAGGCGTGCTCCTTCAACCACTCGGACACCTCTCCGGGTCTTGCGCGGGCCATGTGGTCCGGGCAAGGGCGGGAATTCTAGCCGTCATGGCCGCCGTTCACAAGGCGAATCGCGGCTGCCGCGCTGACCGGCGTCACCTTTGCCCTGTTCATCGTCGCAGGCAGCCCTGCGCCAAAGGTCGGCGCGCGCGTGATGGCGGCTGACCGGGCGACTGAACGATCGCGGTGGCCCGGCGTGGCACAATGGCGGTTCAGATGAAGACGGTCGCCTGATGTCCTATCTCGTTCTCGCCCGCAAGTGGCGCCCCAAGCGTTTCGCCGAGCTGGTGGGGCAGGAGCATGTGGTCCGTGCGCTCACCAACGCGCTGGACAGCGGCCGGGTGCACCATGCGTTCCTGTTCACCGGTACCCGCGGCGTCGGCAAGACCACCATCGCGCGCATCTTCGCCAAGTCGCTGAACTGCGAGCAGGGCACCAGCGCCGATCCCTGCGGCCAGTGCGCGGCCTGCCTGGACATCGACGCCGGCCGCTACATCGACCTGCTGGAGATCGACGCCGCGTCCAACACCGGCGTGGACGACGTGCGCGAGGTGATCGAGAACGCGCAGTACATGCCCTCGCGCGGCAAGTTCAAGGTCTACCTGATCGACGAAGTGCACATGCTCTCCAAGGCGGCGTTCAACGCGCTGCTGAAGACCCTGGAAGAGCCGCCGGAGCACGTGAAGTTCCTGCTCGCCACCACCGACCCGCAGAAGCTGCCGGTGACGGTGCTGTCGCGCTGCCTGCAGTTCAACCTCAAGCGCCTGGACGAGGAGCAGATCCAGGGGCAGATGACCAAGATCCTGGCCGCCGAGCAGATCGAGGTGGATGCCTCGGCGATCGTGCAGTTGGCCAAGGCCGCCGACGGCAGCCTGCGCGACGGCCTGTCGCTGCTCGACCAGGCCATCGCCTACGCCGGCGGTGCGCTGCGCGACGAGGTGGTGCGGGCCATGCTCGGCATGGTCGACCGTACCCAGGTCGGCGCGATGCTGGATGCGCTGGCCGATGCCGACGGGCAACGGCTGCTGCAGGTGGTGGCCGGCCTGGCCGAATTCTCGCCCGACTGGGGCGGGGTGCTGGAGGCGCTGGCCGAGGCCCTGCACCGCATCCAGGTGCGGCAACTGGTGCCTGGCGCGGCCATGCCCGCGCTGGACGGCCTGGACCCGGGGCCGCTGGCCGAGCGCCTGCGGCCGGAGATCGTGCAGCTGTGGTACCAGATGGCGCTGAACGGGCGCCGCGACCTCTACCTGGCGCCGAGCCCGCGCGCCGGCTTCGAGATGGCGCTGCTGCGCATGCTGGCATTCCGGCCGATGGGCGCCACGGCGCTGCCGGCCGGCACGACGACCGGCGCGGCCACGCAGGGGCACGGCAATGCGGCGGCGGCCGCTGCCAGCGCGCCTGCAGCGGCGATGGCGGCACCTGTCGCGGTGGCGGCCGCTGCCCCGGTGGCGCCTGTCGCTGTCGCTGCTGCGCCGGCGCCGGTTCCCTCTGCGCCCGTGGCGGCTGCGCCCAGTGCGGCGGCGCCCACACTGGATCCGCCCTGGGATCCGCCGGCACCGCCGGCGGCACGCCCAGCGCCGTCCGCGCCCGTCGCGACGCCGGTGCCCGCGGTCGTCCCGGCCGCGGCCACGCCTGCGGCCGCCGAGCCGGAAATGGCGATGGTGCCGCCGCTGGCGCCGCCGCCGCGCACCCACGCCGCCGTGTCCGATACGCCGCGCGCGCTGCACAGCGCCGAGGACTGGCTGGAGCTGGTCGCCGATTGCGGCCTGAGCGGACCCTCGCGGCAGCTCGCCGCCAATGCCGCCTTCGTCAGTCATGCCGAGGGCGTGCTGCGGCTGTCGCTGTCGCCGGGCTTCGAGTACCTGCAGTCCGAGCGCTCGCTGGGCGAACTGGCCGCGGCGCTGGCCGATGCGCTGGGGCAGCGGCCGAAGATCGTCATCGAAAGCGGCATCGCGGTCGATGCCGAAACCCTGCATGAGCGCTCGCACCGGCAACGCGGCGAGCGCCAGAACGCGGCCGAAACCGCGTTCATGAACGACCCGGCGGTGCAGGCGCTGATCCAGCAGCAAGGCGCCCGGGTCGTTCCCGATTCCATCCGTCCCTACGATGAGTGAACCACGATGCGCGGCAATATCGCCCAACTGATGCAACAGGCGCAGAAGATGCAGGAAAACCTGCAGCGCGCCCAGGAAGAACTGGCCCAGCTGGAAGTCACCGGCAGCGCCGGCGGCGGCATGGTCACCGTGACCCTGACCGGCGCCAAGGAGTGCCGCAAGGTGCGGATCGATCCGAGCATCCTGGCCGACCAGGAAATGGCCGAGGATCTGATCGCCGCCGCCTTCAACGACGCCTCCAACAAGATCGATGCCGAATCCAAGGCGCGCATGGGCGCGGCCACCGCCGGCATGCCGATCCCGCCGGGCATGAAGCTGCCGTTCTGAGAGGCCGGGATTCGGGATTTGGGAGTGGGGATTCGCGGCTTTTCGCGAGTGCGCTGCTTCTCGTGCTTCGGTGAATTCCTCCGCGTAGGAGCGGGGGGGGGCGCCCGGGGGGGGTGGGGGGGTTGCCCCCCGGGGGGGCCACCGCCGACACAAAAAAAGCCGGGCACCGGGGGGTTTTTTT
>NZ_JAQJCQ010000029.1:0-16111 GCF_038442435.1 Xanthomonas protegens
CGGCTTCAGCCGCGACGGGCGTTACCGGTAACGCCCGTCGCGGCTGAAGCCGCTCCTACGGATGCACGGCCGTTCGCGCTGCCTGGGTGCGGAGAGGGCCGTGCGTGCTCCTGGCGCGAGACGCACCTCGCGCTGGCGGCGATGCCGCGTTTCGCTGCGGCGGCGCATCCTTGCGCCGCTGTTCGCCGCGCGCCCGCAGCTCAAAACCAGAACCGTCAGAACCAGAACCGCAGGCCGGCGACCCAGCGTGTCTCGCGCGCCGCCTCGCCATCGGCGCGGCGCAGGTCGGCGGTGTCGCCGAAGCTGCGCACGTGCTCCACGCCAACATACGGCGCGAACCGGCGCGTGACCTCGTAGCGCAGGCGCAACCCGCCCTCCACGGTGGTCAGGCCGCTGCCGGTGCGATGCGCCGGATCGTCGCGCGCGGCCAGTTCGGCTTCCAGCCGTGGCTGCAGGATCAGGCGATTGGTCAGCAGCACGTCGTACTCGCCTTCCAGGTGCAGGCTGGCATGGCCGCCCTCGCCGACGTAGAGCAGGGCCGACACCTCGAACTTGTACGGCGCCATGCCTTGCACGCCGAACGCGGCTGAGGTCCGCGCGCGGCCCGGCGCGAATGTCTGCCTGCCGCCGATCAGCACGTCCCACCAGGGCGAGATCGCGCGGCCATAGGCCAGTTCCAGCGAGGACGCCGTGGTGCGGCCGCCCTCGCGTTCGCCGTCGCTGCGCAGCCATAGCCGGTCGATGTCGCCGCCGTACCAGCCGCGCGCTTCCCAGGCCTGGCCGCTGCCGTGGGCGTTGTCCCAGCCCTCCAGGCGATCGACCAGCAGGTAGCCGGTGCGCGCCGCGCCGTGCGCCATGCCGTGCTCGCGCAGCACCGGGAACGCGGCCGCGCGATCGGCGGCGGTGATCGGCGGGATCGGCTCGCGCGGCAGCGGCGTGTCGGCGCTCGCAGGACACGGGCATGCTTTCGCTGTCGGTGCGGGCGCGGGCGCGGGCGCAGGCGCGGGCGCGGTGGGCATCGCATGGTCCATGCCATCGTGATGCGTGTCGTCGTGTGCGAGATGCGCGTGTTCGCGGTGATCGACCTGCGGCGACGGCGTGGCCGCGTGGTCCATCGTGGCGTGGTCCATGTGCGCGTGCGACAGGGCGTCGGCGTGCTCTGCCGCAGGCGTGTCTTGCATGGCCGGCGCGTGCTCGGCATGCACCATGGCTGCGTGGTCCATGGTGCCGTGCATTGCCGTGTCGGGCTGCGATGCCTCCGCAGCGCCCGCCATGGGTGTGGTGACAGCGGGTGCCGGGCAGGCGCAGGGCGCGGCAGTAGGTGCGTCGCCGCCGTCGGTGTCAGCCGTGTGGGCATGCTGCGCTTGCGCCGCAGCGTGCGCGAGCAGCAGCGCCAGGCCGGTGGCCTGGGCAAGCGGAGCGAGGCGGAGGCGGCTCATGCGTCCACCCGCACTTCGCGCATCATGCCGCCGTCCATGTGGTACAGCAGGTGGCAGTGGTAGGCCCAGCGGCCCAGCGCGTCGGCGCGCACGCGGTAGCTGCGGCGCGTGCCGGGTGGCATGTCGACGGTGTGCTTGCGCACTTGGAAGCGGCCGGCGGCGTCCTCCACGTCGCTCCACATGCCGTGCAGGTGGATCGGGTGCTGCATCATCGTGTCGTTGACCAGCACGATGCGCAGGCGCTCGCCGTAGTTTAGCCGCAGCGGTTCGGCGCTGGCGAAGGGAATGCCGTCGAACGACCAGGCGAACTTCTCCATGTTGCCGGTCAGGTGCAGCTGGATCTCGCGTCCCGGCTCGCGTCCGTCCGGGTCCTTGAACAGGCTGTGCAGGTCGGCGTAGCTCAGCACGCGGCGGCCGTTGTCGCGCAGGCCGATGCCGGGGTCGTCCAGCCGTGGCGCGGTGGCGGAGGACTGCATGTCCACCAGCGGATTGCCGCGTTCGCTGCGTGGATGCGCAGGTGCGGCGGCAGCGTGCGCAGCATGCTCCATGCCCGGCATGCCGGCCATGTGCATGTTCGCGCCGCAGCCGCCCTCCATGCCGTGCATGGCCGTGCCGGCGCCGTGGTCCATGCCGGCGTGCCCGGCCATCGCGTGGCCCATGTCCTGCATGCGCAGCAGCGGGCGCGGATCGTTTGCCGGCACCGGCGCCTGCAGGCCTTCGCGCACGGCCAGGGTGCCGCGCGCGTGGCCGGTGCGGCCCATGTCCTGCGCGAACACCGTGTAGGCGTCCTGGCCGCTGGGTTCGACCAGCACATCAAAGGTCTCGGCCGCGGCGATGCGGAACTCGTCCACGCTCACCGGATGCACGTACTGGCCGTCGGCGGCGACCACGGTCATCTTCAGCCCGGGGATGCGCACGTCGAAGTAGCTCATGCTGGAGGCGTTGATGAAGCGCAGCAGCACCTTCTCGCCGGGACGGAACAGCCCGGTCCAGTTGCCGGCCGGGGTCATGCCGTTGAGCAGGTAGGTGTAGGTGTTGCCGTTGACGTCGGACAGGTCGCTGGGGGTCATGCGCATGCGCCCCCACATGCCGCGGTCGGCGAGGGTGGCGCGCAGCCCGTCCTGACGCGCGTCGCGCAGGAAATCGCCGACGGTGCGCTGGTACAGGTTGTCGTAGGACGGCATCTGCTTGAGCCGCCGGAACAGCGCCGCCGGATCCAGGTCGGTCCAGTCCGACAGCAGCAGCACGTGTTCGCGGTCGTAGCGGTACGGCGGCGGCTCGCGCGGGTCGATCACGATGGCGCCGTACAGCCCGGCCTGCTCCTGGTGCAGCGAGTGGCTGTGGTACCAGTAGGTGCCGGACTGGCGCAGGGCGAAGCGGTACTGGTAGGTCTCGCCCGGGTAGATGCCGTCGAAGCTCATGCCCGGCACGCCGTCCATGTTGGCCGGCAGCAGCAGGCCGTGCCAGTGCACCGAGGTCTGGGTGTGGCCGGGCAGGCGGTTGGCCACGCGGATGGTGACCGTGTCGCCTTCGCGCCAGCGCAGCAGCGGCGCCGGCACGCTGCCGTTGACGGCGATGGCGGGGCGCTCGCGCCCGGTGAAGTTGACCCGGGTGCTGCCGATGCTCAGGTCCAGGTCGGTGCCCTGCAGCACGTAGGGCGTGGCGCCGTTGCGGGCCAGCGCGCTGGCGTGGGCGCTGCGCAGCGGCAGCCCGGTGAGGCCGGCGGCGGCGCCCAGCGCCAGCCCGGTGACGAAGCGGCGCCGCGACGGCAGCGCCGGCAGGCCGGAAGAAGATGGGTTCATGTGCGATGTCCGTAAACGGATGCGATGCGCCGCGCAGCGCCGACGGGCGCTGCAGGCACGGACGCGGCAGCGCCAGTGTGCTGCCGCCAGGAGACCGCCCGCGGGGCGGCCGCGCGCGCTCAGGCGCTGGGAGGACGTTCCAGCCGCGGCAGGCCGGGCGCACCGTGCGCGGTCTGGGAAGCAGTGGCGACGAGGGTGCGCGGCATGCGCGGCAGTGCCAGCGGCATCGCCAGCAGGGCCGGCAGCGGCTGCGCGTGCGGGCATTGGCAGCCGGCCATCCCGCCGCAGCCACCGTGCTTGCCGGCATGATCGTGGCAGTGGCCGTCGTGCTCCGCCGGCGGCGGTGGCGGCGCGTCGTGACATGGCATTGCCGCATGCGCCGGCGCCGCGCTGGCGACCGCGGCAGCCGTGTCGTGCGTCGAGGTGCCGTGCGTCGCCATGCCCGGCATCGCCATGGCGGCCGCGGTGCCGTTGAGCAGCAGGCTCAGACACAGCAGCAGGCGCAGCAGGACGGCGAAGGTCGGCACGGACATGCAGGACGTGGCGGCAGAAGGAACAAGAGGATACCGAAGCCGGCGTGCGCGGCAAGCGACCGCCATGTGGCAAGGCTTGACTCTGGACCCGACTCCAGGGAGTAGGGTGTGTGCATGCGATCCGACCCCGCCACCGCCCGCTTCACCATCGGCGCGCTCGCCCGCCAGGCCGACGTCGCCATCGACACCGTGCGCTACTACGAGCGCCAGGGCCTGCTGCCGCCCGCCCCGCGCCGCGCCTCCGGCTACCGCGAGTACGACGTTGCGGCGGTGCAGCGGGTGCGCTTCATCCGCCGCGCCAAGGAACTGGGCTTTTCGCTGGAGGAGATCGGCGAGCTGCTGGCGCTGCAGGACGATCGCGTGCACGGCGTGGAGGGCATCAAGCAGCGCGCCAGTGCGCGCCTGCAGGCACTGGATCAGCGCATCGCCGAGCTGACCGAGATGCGCGACACCCTGGCCGCCCTGGTCGAGGAGTGCCCCGGCCGCGGCGCGCCGGACGCCTGCCCGATCCTGGGCGACATCCGCGGCGATGCCGCCGGCGATCCGCCGCGATGAGCACGGAGCGGGCCACCGCCTCGCTGACCTTGCCGGTGCAGGGCATGACCTGCGCCGCCTGCGCGGCTGGCGTCGAGAAGGCGCTGCAGCGCCTGCCCGGGGTGGCGGCGCAGGCCAGCTACGCCGGCGCGCGCGTGCAGGTCGACTACGACCCGCAGCAGGTGGACCTGCCGACGCTGCTGCAGCGCATCCAGCAGGCCGGCTACAGCGTGCCCACCGAGACGCTGACCCTGGAGCTCAGCGGCCTGCACTGCGCCTCCTGCGTGGCGGCGATCGATGCGGTGCTGGCGAAGACTCCGGGCGTGCTCGCCGGCCACGCCAACCTGGCCTCGGTCAAGGCGCGGGTGGAAATCGTGCCCGGCGCGGTCGCGCCGGCGGAGCTGATCGCGCGGATCGCCCGTGCCGGGTTCGGCGCGCGCGTCGCGCAGGCCATGGACCCCGAGCAGCTGGCCGAGCGCGAACGCAGCGAAAAGCGTGCCTGGCAGCGCGAACTGGGAATGTTCGCCGCGGCGGTGCTGCTGACCCTGCCGTTCTGGGGGCAGATGCTCGGCATGCTGGATGGCGACGCCTTGCGCGGTGCGCATGCCGAGCCGCTGCCGCGCTGGCTGCAGTTGCTGTTGGCCACGCCGGTGCAGTGCTGGATCGGTGCGCGCTTCTACCGCGCCGGCTATCGCGCGCTGCGCAACGGCAGCGCCAACATGGACGTGCTGGTCGCGCTGGGCACCGGCATGGCCTATCTGTACAGCGCCGTGGTCACCGTGGCCGGCCTGCACGACCAGCACGTGTACTTCGAGGCCAGCACCAGCGTCATCACCCTGGTGCTGCTCGGGCGCCTGCTCGAGGCGCGCGCCAAGCGCCGCACCACCGCGGCGGTGCGCGCGCTGCTCGACCTGGCGCCGACCACCGCGCGGGTCGAGCGCGACGGCGTCATCGTGGAGGTGGATGCGGCGGAACTGGCGGTCGGCGACGTGTTCGTGGTCGCTGCCGGCGAGCGCGTGCCGGTGGATGGCGAGGTGCTCGAGGGCCATTCCAGCGTGGACGAGGCGATGCTGTCCGGCGAGGCGCTGCCGGTGGCCAAGGCGCCGGGCAGTCGCCTGCACGCAGCCACGGTCAACCAGCTCGGCCTGCTGCGCGCGCGCGCCACCGGTGTCGGCGCCGACACCCTGCTGGCGCAGATCGTGCGCATGGTCGATGCGGCGCAAGGCTCGCGCGCGCCGATCCAGCGCCTGGTCGACCGCATCGCCGCGGTGTTCGTGCCGGCGGTGCTCGCCATCGCCGCCATCACCCTGGGCGCGACCTGGGCGCTGGGCGGCAGTTTCGCCGACGCCCTGGTGCACGCGGTGGCGGTGCTGGTGATCGCCTGCCCGTGCGCGCTGGGCCTGGCCACGCCGACCGCGATCATGGTCGGCACCGGCGTCGGCGCCCGCGCCGGCATCCTGATCCGCGATGCCGAGGTGCTGGAACGCGCCCGCGCGCTGACCGCGCTGGTGGTCGACAAGACCGGCACCCTGACCCTGGGTCAGCCGCAGGTGACCGCGGTGCTGGTCGCCGACGCGGCCGAGGCCGCGCCGCTGCTGCGCCTGGCCGCGGCGCTGGAGACCGGTTCGGCGCATCCGCTGGCGCGCGCCATCGTGCAGCGCGCCGCCGACCTGGGCGTGCGCACGGCCGCGCCGGCGCCGCTGGCCGAGGCGGTGCAGACGCTGCCGGGGCAGGGCGTGCGCGGCCGCGTGGACGGGCGCGAGGTCGCGCTGGGCGCGCTGGCGTGGCTCGACGGCCTGGTCGCGGTGCCGGCCGACGCGACGCTGCGCCGCCAGGCCGAGGCGGCGCAGGCGCAGGGCCAGAGCGTGGTCGGGGTGGCGGTGGACGGTGCCGTGACCGGCTACATCGCCATCGCCGATCCGCTGCGCGAGGACGCCGCCGAGGCGGTGGCCCTGCTGCAGGCGCGCGGCATCGCGGTGACCATGCTCAGCGGCGACAACCGCCACGCGGCGCAGGCGGTGGCCGCGCGGCTCGGCATCGAGCAGGTGCAGGCCGAGGTGCTGCCGCAGGACAAGGCCGCGCATGTGCGCCAGTTGCAGGCGGTGCCGGGCGCACGCGTGGGCATGGTCGGCGACGGCATCAACGATGCCCCGGCGCTGGCCGCGGCCGACGTCAGTTTCGCCATCGGCAGCGGTTCGGACATTGCCATCGAGGCGGCCGACGTGGTGCTGATGCACGGCGACCTGGCCGGCGTCGCCGCCGCCATCGACCTGTCCGCGGCGACGGTGCGCAAGATCCGCCAGAACCTGTTCTTCGCCTTCGTCTTCAACGGCCTAGGCATCCCGCTGGCCGCGTTCGGCTTGCTCAACCCGGTGATCGCCGGCGCGGCGATGGCGCTGAGCTCGGTCTCGGTGCTGGGCAACGCGCTGCTGCTGAATCGCTGGCGTCCGCAGTGAGCACGCGCGCGATTTCTTCACTTTGGAGCCTGACATGCAACATCTCGATCTCGTCGTCCACGGCATGAGCTGCGGCGGCTGCAGCGCGCGGCTGCAGCGGGTACTGGACGCCTGCCCGGGCGTGGCCGCCAGCACGGTGGTGCTGGAGGGCGGGCGCGTCGGCGTCGACTACGACCCCGCGCGCATCGACGTGGCCGCGCTGGAGCAGGCGATCGCCGACGCCGGCTTCAGCGTGGCCGCCGGCTGAGCGCCGCCCCGGCGCCGCGCCACGCCGGGTGAACGCCGGCGTGGCGGCCGCTGCCGCGCATGGCCCGGGCGCGTGGCGGGGCGTGTATCGTGGGCGCGATTTCTCCGCTCCCGCACCGCCATGACCCATCGCGCTTGGGTGGCCGCCGCCATCCAGAAGATCGAAGCCGACTTCAACCGTTCGGCCGACACCCACCTGATCCCGCTGGACCTGCCCGGTTTCCCCGGCATCGACCTGTATTTCAAGGACGAGTCCAGCCATCCCACCGGCAGCCTCAAGCACCGCCTGGCGCGCTCGCTGTTCCTGTACGCGCTGGCCAACGGCTGGCTGCGCGAGGGGCGCCCGGTGATCGAGGCCTCCAGCGGCTCCACCGCGGTGTCCGAGGCGTATTTCGCGCGCCTGCTGGGGCTGCCCTTCATCGCGGTGATGCCGGCGACGACCTCGCCGGAGAAGATCGCCGCGATCGAGTTCCAGGGCGGGCGCTGCCACCTGGTCGGGCGCGCCTGCGACCTGCACGCCGATTCGGTGCAACTGGCGCGCGAGACCGGCGGCCACTTCATGGACCAGTTCCTCTACGCCGAACGCGCCACCGACTGGCGCGCCAACAACAACATCGCCGAGTCGATCTTCCGGCAGATGCAGGAGGAGCCGCATCCGATCCCGGCCTGGATCGTGTGCAGCCCCGGCACCGGCGGCACCGCGGCCACGCTCGGGCGCTACGTGCGCTACCGGCGCCATCCCACCCGCATCCTGTGCGCGGATCCGGAGGTGTCGCTGTTCTTCGACGGCTACCGCGAGGCCCTGGCCGGGCGCGACTACGCCGGCCTGGAAAGCACCGGCGGCTCGCGCATCGAAGGCATCGGCCGGCCGCGGGTGGAGCCGAGCTTCATCCCCAGTTGCGTGGATGCGATGGTCAAGGTGCCCGACGCGCTGAGCCTGGCGGCGATGCGCTACGTCAGCGCGCGCCTGGGCCGGCGCGTGGGCGGCTCCACCGGCACCAACTTCGTCGGCGTGCTGCAGGCGGCCACGCGCATGCGCGAGCAGGGCCGCAGCGGCGCCATCGTCACCATCCTGTGCGACAGCGGCGAGCGCTACGGGCACAGCTACTACCGGCCGCAGTGGTACGCCGAGCACGGCATCGACGTGGACCAGGCCGATGCGCAACTGGCCGCGGCGGTGGCCGGCGCCGGCCTGCCGCCGCTGCCTTGTGCTGCGCTGGACTGACCGCCATCTCACTGCCATGACCGGCGCCGCCGGCCTTCCTTCCGTGACCGAGACTTCCGCGATGACCAATCCCCTGCTCGATTTTTCCGGGCTGCCGCGCTTCGATGCGATCCAGCCCGAGCACATCGGCCCGGCGATCGACACGCTGCTGGCGCAGGCCGAGGCCGCCGTGGCCGCCGCCGAGACGGTGGCGCCGGTGCGCTGGGACAGCTTCGTGGCGCCGCTGGACGATGCCACCGAGCGCCTGTGGCGCGCCTGGGGCCAGGTGAGTCACCTGCAGGCGGTGGTCAACACGCCGGCGCTGCGTGAGGCCTACAACGCCAACCTGCCCAAGGTGACGCGTTTTTCCAGCGCGCTGGGGCAGAACCTGGCGCTGTTCGCGCAGTACCGCACGCTGGCGCAGTCGCCGGAGGCGGCCGCGCTCGGCCCGGCGCAGCGCAAGGTGCTGGACAACGCGCTGCGCGATTTCCGCCTGGGCGGCGCCGAACTGGGCGAGGCCGACAAGCAGCGCTTCGCCGCGATCCAGGAAGAACTGTCGGCGCTGTCGGCCAAGTTCTCGCAGAACGTGCTCGACGCCACCGACGCGTGGTCGCTGCTGGTCGACGACCCGGCGCGCCTGGCCGGGCTGCCCGAGGACAGCATCGCCGCCGCGCGCGCGGCGGCCGAGCGCGACGGCCAGGCGGGCTGGAAGCTGACCCTGCAGATGCCGTGCTACCTGCCGGTGCAGATGTACGCCGAGGACCGTGCGTTGCGCGAGACGCTGTACCGCGCCAACGCGATCCGCGCCTCGGAGTTCGGCAATGCGGCGCTGGACAACAGCGCGGCGATCGGCCGCATCCTCGCCCTGCGCGGCGAACTGGCGGCGCTGCTGGGTTTCGCCAGCTACGCCGAGTATTCGCTGGCGACGAAGATGGCGCAGGATCCCGCACAGGTGCTCGACTTCCTTCACGATCTGGCCGCACGCGCCAAGCCCTATGCGCAGCGCGACCGCGCCGAGCTTGAGGCGTTCGCGCGCGAACACCTGGGCCTGGACACGCTGGAAGCCTGGGACCTGGCCTACGCCGGCGAGAAGCTCAAGCAGGCGCGCTACAGCTTCTCCGAGCAGGAAGTGAAGCGCTACTTCATCGAGCCCAAGGTGCTGGACGGCCTGTTCGGCCTGATCCACGACCTGTACGGCCTGCGCGTGGAGGCCGACAACGCGCCGGTGTGGCATCCGGACGTGCGCTTCTTCCGCCTCAGCGACGCGCAGGGGCGCCTGGTCGGGCAGTTCTACCTGGATCTGTACGCACGCGAAGGCAAGCGCGGCGGCGCCTGGATGGATGATTGCCGCAACCGCCGCGAACGCGCCGACGGTGTGCAGACCCCGCTGGTGTACCTGGTGTGCAACTTCGGCCGCGGCAGCGACGGCAAGCCGGCTACCTTCACCCACAACGAGGTCACCACCCTGTTCCACGAGATGGGCCACGGCCTGCACCAGTTGCTGACCCAGGTCGGCGAACTGGGCGTGGCCGGCATCAACGGCGTGGAGTGGGACGCGGTGGAACTGCCCAGCCAGTTCATGGAGAACTTCTGCTGGGAGTGGCCGCGCCTGCAGGCGATGACCGCGCACGTGGACAGCGGCGAACCGCTGCCGCGCGCACTGTTCGACAAGATGCTGGCGGCGAAGAACTACCAGAGCGGCATGTTCACCGTGCGCCAGCTCGAATTCGCGCTGTTCGACATGCAGTTGCACCACGACTTCGATGCGCAGTCCGACAGCGTGCTGCAGTTGCTCGAGCGCGTGCGCGACGCCGTGGCGGTGAACCGGCCGCCGGCGTGGAACCGCTTCCCGCACCAGTTCAGCCACATCTTCGCCGGCGGCTACGCGGCCGGCTACTACAGCTACAAGTGGGCCGAGGTGCTCAGCGCCGACGCCTACGCGGCGTTCGAGGAAGCGCCCGACCAGTTGCCCGCCACCGGCGCGCGCTTCCTGCGCGAGATCCTCTCGCGCGGCGGCAGCCGCCCGGCGCTGGAGAACTTCACCGCCTTCCGCGGCCGCGCGCCGGAACTGGAGGCGCTGCTGCGGCACAGCGGCATGGCTGGGTAAGCGGGGATTTGGGAGTTGGGATTGGGGAGTTGTGATTTTTCGCGAGGGCAGGGCATTTCCAGCGCTTCTGGCTTTGTTGTAGGAGCGGCTTCAGCCGCGATAGGGCATTACCGGTAACGCCCGTCGCAGCTGATCCCGCAAAAGGGGACAAGAGCCGCTCCTGCAGAAAATCGCTTGCCAACGATCTGGCTCCGCACAGCGCGCTGCCGCCCCCAATCCCCAATCCCCAATCCCGGCTTCCAACAGCCGCAGGCTGGTCATCCCGAATCCCCAATCCCGAATCCCCGCTCCTCTGTGCTAGAACACAGCACAGCGGCAGGCGATCTTCGCCGCCGCGATCGCGGCGCAGGACACCGCCGCACTGCACAAGGAGGACCGCATGAAGCGCGCAGGGTGGTGGACGCCGTTGCTGTTGGGCATGGTCGCGCCGGCATTGGCGCAGGACGGCAGCGGCACGGTGCGCATCGGCGCCAGCCTGCGCGCCGGTCCGGCGCCGGAGTATCCGCGCGTGGCCACGCCGGCCACCGACGACACGTTGCAGGTGCACGGCTGCACACGGGACTGGGCCTGGTGCGATGTCAGCTGGCGCGAGAAACGCGGATGGCTGCCGGCTGGTGCAATCGACTTTCACGAACAGGGGCAGGGCGTCGCGCCCGGCGCCTCGCTCGGTGTGCCCACGGTCGGCTTCGCGCTGGATCGCTACTGGGACACGCACTATCGCGGTCAGCCGTGGGCGCGCGAGCGCGCGCGTTACCGTCCGCTGGAAAGCGCGGCGACTGCCGCTGGCCCAGCGCAGATCCCGGCACCGCTGCAGCGGCAGTTGGCGCCGCAATGGCGGGCGCCCCCTCCACCGCAGGCGTCCGCGTCCGAGGCCGTGAGCGCCACGCCGGCATGGACGCCGCCGGGCGAGCGGATGCATCAGATTCCGCCGCCGGACGCGCTCAATCCCCGCTACAACAAGGAACTGGCGAAGGAGTTGCAACGCCAGGACGACGACCGCCGCCTGCGCGAATCGATGGGGCTGACGCCCGTGCCGCCGTCTGCCTCCGCGCCGTCGGCATCGCCCTCGTGGCCGCCCACGCCCGCGACGATCCAGTGGGTCGAGCGGCATCCGCCGAAGCCGAGTTCGCCGCCACCACCACCTCCTCCTCCACCGCCGCCACCTCCACCGCCACCGTCCCCGCCTTCACCGCCACCAACCAAGCCGGAAGCGCACAAGGACGACGACGCCGGGCGTCGCGACGTCAGGC
Source organism: Xanthomonas protegens (assembly GCF_038442435.1). Taxonomy (NCBI): domain Bacteria; kingdom Pseudomonadati; phylum Pseudomonadota; class Gammaproteobacteria; order Lysobacterales; family Lysobacteraceae; genus Xanthomonas; species Xanthomonas protegens. The sequence goes on from NZ_JAQJCQ010000029.1 coordinate 11,572, forward strand.
AACTGGAGCGCTGACGCGCGGCACGCTGCCGCTGCCGGCAGCGTACGCGCATCGCCTCATTCAGGCCTTGGCGAATACCAGCGCGGCGTTGGTGCCGCCGAAGCCGAAGCTGTTGGACATCACCGTGCGCAACGCGGCATCGCGGCTTTCGCGCACGATCGGGAAGCCCTCGGCGCGCGGATCCAGCGTGTCGATGTTGGCCGAGCCTGCGATGAAGCCGTCGCGCAGCATCAGCAGGCAGTAGATCGCCTCGTGCACGCTGGCCGCGCCCAGCGAGTGCCCGGACAGCGCCTTGGTCGAGGACAGCGGCGGCACCGCATCGCCGAACACCGCGCGTACCGCATCCAGTTCGGTGACGTCGCCCAACGGCGTCGAGGTGCCGTGGGTGTTGAGGTAGTCGATCGGCGCGTCTACCCCCTGCAGCGCCATGCGCATGCAGCGCACCGCGCCTTCGCCGGACGGGGCGACCATGTCGGCGCCGTCGGAGGTCACGCCGTAGCCGACCAGTTCGGCGTGGATGCGCGCGCCGCGCGCCACCGCGCGCTCGTAGTCCTCCAGCACCAGCATGCCGCCGCCGCCGGCGATGACGAAACCGTCGCGCGCGGCGTCGTAGGGCCGCGAGGCCACCGCCGGCGTGTCGTTGAAGCTGGTGGACAACGCGCCCATGGCGTCGAACATCAGGCTCATGGTCCAGTCCAGCTCTTCGCCGCCGCCGGCGAACATCACGTCCTGCTGGCCATGGCGGATCAGGTCCGCCGCCGCGCCGATGCAGTGCGCCGAGGTCGCGCACGCGGCCGACAGCGAGTAGCTCACGCCCTTGATCTTGAACGCGGTGGCCAGACTGGCCGACACCGCCGAACACATCGTGCGTGGCACCATGTACGGGCCGACCTTGCGCACGCCGCGGTTGCGCAGCAGGTCCGCCGCTTCCACCTGCCAGTGGCTGGAGCCGCCACCGGAGCCAGCGATCAGGCCGATCCGCGGGTCGCTGATCGCCGCCTCGTCCAGGCCGGCATCGGCCAGTGCATCGCGCAGCGCCAGGTAGGCGTAGGCCGAGGCGTCGCCCATGAAGCGCTTGAGCTTGCGGTCGATCGCCGCGTCCAGGTCCAGTTGCACATCGCCGCCGATCTGGCTGCGCAGGCCGGCCTCGACCGCCTGCGGGTTATGGCGGATGCCGGCGCGGCCTTCGCGCAAGGCGCGCGACACGCTGTCCAGGTCGTTGCCCAGGCACGACGTGATGCCCATTCCGGTAATTGCCACGCGCCGCATCAAAATGCCTCCGTCGAAGTGAACAGGCCCACGCGCATGTCCTTGGCGGTATAGATCTCGCGCCCGTCCACCGACATGCGGCCGTCGGCCACCGCCATCACCAGCTTGCGGTTGATCACCCGGCTGATGTCGATCTCGTACACCACGTGCTTGGCGGTAGGCAGCACCTGCCCTGTGAACTTCACTTCGCCCACGCCCAGCGCGCGGCCGCGGCCGGGTGCGCCTAGCCAGGTCAGGAAGAAGCCGGTCAGCTGCCACATCGCATCCAGGCCCAGGCAGCCGGGCATCACCGGATCGCCGATGAAATGGCAGCCGAAGAACCACAGGTCCGGGCGGATATCCAGTTCGGCGCGGATCACGCCCTTGCCGTGCGCGCCGCCGGTCTCGTCGATGGCGACGATGCGGTCGAACATCAGCATCGGATCGTTGGGCAGGCGCCCGGCATCGGCGCCGAACAACTCGCCGCGTGCGCTGGCGAGCAATTGCTCGCGCGAATAGGAGGACAGACGACTCATGAGCGGAACATTCCCAGGCGAGACAGTCGAGGCGCGCAAGAGTGCATGAGCTTCGCGCGTTCAATCAAACGTTTTATCCGTACGCACGCGTAGTGTCGGCAACGGCGATGCCATGTGCACTGCGCCGGATCAAGGCGCGCATTCTCAGTCCGTGCGCAGCGCGGGGCTTATCATGCCGACACCGTTCGCAGGCGTAGGGTATGGGGTCGATGCGCAAGATCATTCACGTCGACATGGACGCGTTCTACGCGTCCGTGGAGCAGCGTGACGATCCGGCGCTGCGCGGCAAGCCGGTGGTGGTGGCCTGGCGCGGCATGCGCTCGGTGGTGTGCGCCGCCTCCTACGAGGCGCGGGTGTTCGGCGTGCGCTCGGCGATGCCGGCGCTGCGTGCCGAGCGGCTGTGCCCGGACGCGATCTTCGTGCCGCCGGATTTCGCCCGTTACAAGGCGGTGTCGCGGCAGGTGCGCGAGATCTTCCAGCGCCACACCGATCTGATCGAGCCGCTGTCGCTGGACGAGGCCTACCTGGACGTCACCGTGCCCAAGGGGGAACTGCGCACCGCCACCGAGATCGCCCAGACCATCCGCGCGCAGATCCGCGCCGAAACCGAATTGACCGCCTCGGCCGGGATCGCGCCGAACAAGTTCCTGGCCAAGATCGCCTCGGACTGGCGCAAGCCCGACGGCCAGTTCGTGATCCGCCCGCATCGCGTGGAAGCGTTCCTGACCCCGTTGCCGGTGAACAAGGTACCCGGCGTGGGCAAGGTGATGGAGGCCAAGCTGGCGGAACTGGGCATCGCCACCGTCGGCGACCTGCGCGCGCGCAGCGAGGCCGAACTGGAAGCCCGCTTCGGCAGCTTCGGCCTGCGCCTGTACCAGCGCGCGCGCGGCATCGACGAACGCCCGGTGGAGTCGGACCAGCCGGTGCAGTCGATCTCCTCCGAGGACACCTTCGCCGAAGACCTGGCGCTGGAGGCACTGGAGCCGGCGATCCGGCAACTGGCGGAGAAGACCTGGAACGCCACCCGCCGTACCGACCGCATGGCGCGCACCGTGGTATTGAAACTGAAGACCGCGCAGTTCCGCATCCTCACCCGCAGCTTCACGCCGGAGCAGCCGCCGGACTCGCTGCAGGCCTTGATCGACATCGCCCTGGCGCTGCGCGAGCGCGTCGACCTGCCGGCGTCCACCCGCTACCGCCTGGTCGGCGTCGGCCTGTCCGGTTTCCACGAACGCGAGCCGGGACAGGCGCAGGGGCGCTTGTTCGGTTGAGGCGGTGGCGTTGCCTGGGATTCTGTCTTCCCGGCTGATGGAATGGGAGCGTGTACCACGGGAGACTGTCGTACCCTCTATCGCCGCGCCCTGAGCGGTGCGTGGATTGAAATACGTGGGGCTACGGTGCGGCGACGGCGGGTCTTGTCGCGCCCTTGCGGGGGCGTGGATTGGAACCACATCGAGGCGGTCGTCAAACACAGCGTAAGTGGTCGCACACTCTCGCGTGTGCGTGTGTTGAAACAACCATGGGATGTGCGTGCAGGCCGAGAACCTGGCCGTCGCTCCCGCGTCGGGACTGAAGTCCCTCCCACAGGGGTATGCTGCTCGGGTTGCAACAGCGACTTCATCCTCTGGCACGCGGATCGACCTGGTCGCGTCCTCACGGATGCGCGGATTGGAACATGGGTGGGGATCGCCAACCGGTGATGTTCTCGGGTGTCGTGCGCGCGAGTGCAGTGATCGAGCGGTTGACTCGGGCCGGGATGGATCGCGTGAGCGTGGTTCGCGCTCCCGGTCGTCGTCACGGCGCTGCCGCAGCGGGCGTGGCGTGGTGCTAGGGAAGGCAGCGCACGCGCCGCGCCCACGCGCGCGTGTCGCAACCGCATACGAGCTTACGCCACCTACAATGCGTACTTATTCCCTTGTGTTGGGCACAACATGACGTTTCCGTATGCATTGGTGGTGTTCGACCTGGACGGCACCCTGGTCGACAGCGGCGCCGACATCGCCGAGGCGCTGAACCGTACCCTGGCCGACTTCGGCCTGCCGCGCGTGCCGGAGGCGACCGTGCTCGGCTGGATCGGCGAAGGCGTGCGCAAGCTGGTGGAGGTGGCTTGGCGGCACGCTGGCGACACCACACCGCTCGAGACGGTGATGCCGACCTTCATGCGGCACTACGCCGAGTGCCTGTTGCGCAGTCCGCGGCTGTATCCCGGCGCGGCCGAAGCGCTGACGCAGTTGCATGCGGATGGGGTGACGCTGGCGCTGTGCACGAACAAGCCGTCGGCGATGGTGCCGCCGCTGTTGCGCCATCTGGGCGTGGCCGATCTGTTCTCTGCGCTGCTCGGCGGCGACAGCCTGCCCGAGCGCAAGCCCAGCCCGGCGCCGCTGCTGCATCTGGCGCAGCAGTTTGCGCAGCCGCCGGCGCGCTGCCTGATGGTCGGCGATTCGGGGACCGACCTGCAGGCCGGGCACGCCGCCGGCATGCCGGTGGCGCTGGTGCGTTATGGCTATCCGCGCGATCTGGATCTGGCAACGGCCGACGTGGTGTTGCTGATGGAGGATTTGCGCGAGCTGCTGCAGCTGCGCTGATACGACGGCGGCCCAAGCATCGCGGGCAGCGCAAAGACCGGGATGCGCTTGTAGGAGCGGCTTCAGCCGCGACGGGCGTTCCCGGGAAAGCCCGGCGCGGGGGGTCGCCCGCCGCCCAACGCACCACGCCGGATGTCCCCGCCCCACCCCGCGGCGGGGGGGGGGGGGGGG